>JBGSJD010000350.1:0-2200 GCA_041742195.1 Hyphomicrobiaceae bacterium | reverse complement strand
GCCGCGACGCCGTGAGGGGATCGCCCGCCTGCACGTCGCAGAGAACGCCGACGAGGTGTCCGCGCCGCGATTGCTCGACGGCAAGGTCACGCACATGGCGGAACAACCCGCCGACGGGCGCGCGCAGACAGTGGAGGATACGCAACCTGATCACGCGACAGCATTCCGTTCAACGGGCCCTCCCCTAGAGGAAGCGCTCGTAAACGAGGAGCGTATCGCCCGGCTGCACCACATAGTCGTCGGGAACTTCGAGTTTCTCGACCAGACCATTGATACGCCGGCTGATCTGAATTTTGCGTTGATTGGCACGCTCGGAATACCCGCCGGCGATGGCGACCGCGCTGCGCACGGTCATTCCGCTGACGTAAGGATACTGCCCGGCATTGCGCACCTCACCCAGAATGAAGAACGGCCGCGCCTGCGCGACATCGATCGTCACCTCGGGATCCTTGACGTACTTCGCGCCGAGCCTCGCCTTGATCCGGCTTTCGAGCGCATACGTCGTAAGGCCGCGCGCCGGCACCCGGCCGATCAACGGCACACTGATCGCGCCGCCATGGTCCACCGTGTAGAGCCGGGACAGGTTGGGTTGCCCATAGACGAACACGCGTAGCCGGTCGCCGCTGTCGAGAAGATAAGGGCCATCGCTGTCGGCGACCGCCTGGGGCCCCCGTAGGCTGACGGGTACGATGGTGGGTTCGCTGACCACCTCGACCGGCCCCTCGGCGGTCACGGTCGCCTCCCATCCCTCATGGCCGTCGCCATGCGGAGTGACGATTGTCGCCCAGTGGTTGATGTGCGCGCAGCCTTGCAGGCCAACCGCCAGAACGAGCGCAGCGGCAACGGAACGCCACGACATTGAGACATCCTCTACATGACAACTACCCCTCGACGGTAACGCTCACCGGTTAAAAAATTCTGAGGCGCCGTGCCGCTTCGGAGCGTTTAAGGGAATAGTTACGGCCACCTGTTGAAATCCGGGACAGTCAGAAACACCGCGCTGAGCGTTTGGGCGCGTGTCTGGGTTCCGGGAAACACCATGACCACCAGTTCTCCGAGTGCCGGTGCTGAAATCGACGTGGCGATGCTGCCGTCGGTCCTGCGCCGGGCGATGCTGCCGCTGCTGCTGGTTTCGGCGCTTGTCGGCGGGCTCGTCTACGGGGCGCTTCTCACGGTCCCCTCGCACTTCACCTCGGAAGCCCAGATCCGCATCGGCGGCTCGAGCGGCATCGGCGACGCCGCCGCCCGCGCCGACCGCGAAGCGATCGCAAGCCGCGTCCAGGAACTGCGCTCGCCGGATCTTGCGCGGAAGCTGATCGAAGAGTTGAAACTGAATCGGCGCCCCGAGTTCAATTCCGCGCTCGACAGCGGCGGTCTTGCCGGCGGCGTGCTGCGCCTCGTCGGTCTGGCCGGCCCGCGTCCCGGCGAGACGGAGGAGGAACGCGTCCTTGCCGCCTACGATCGCGCGCTGCAGGTCTATCAGGTGAAGGACACGCGGGTCATCACGCTCGCATTCACCGCCCGCGACGGCGATCTGGCGGCGAAGGCGGCGAACCGTCTGATCGAGCTCTATCAGCAGTGGCTCCGCGAGCAGGGCGTCAACGAGACGACCGACGCCAACGCGTGGCTGCTTCCCGAAATCGAGAAGCGCACCCGCGAGCTTTCCACGGCGGAGTCCGAGGTCGAGCGCTTTCGCACGTCGGCCAACCTCTTTCGTGGCGGCACGGGACAAGCGAGTGGTCTCGCCGAGCAGCAGTTGACCGATCTGACAGCCGAGCTGAACCGGGCCCGCGCCCAACGCAGCGAGGCCGAGGCGCGCGCCGCCGCCGCTCGTGAACTCATGAACAAGGGCACACCCGACGCCATTCCCGACGTGCAAAAGTCGCCCGTGATCCAGGGCCTCATCGCCGAGCGCGTGCGCGCCGAGCGTGACCTCGCCGAAGCCTCGTCCCAGTTGCTGCCCGCGCATCCGCGCATGAAGCAGCTGACCGCCAACGTGAACGATATCCGCCGCCACGTTCAACGCGAGGCACGCACCATCGTCGACGGCCTCGAACGTGAGACGAAGGCGCTGGCGCTGCGCGAGGAACTGGCGTCCCGCGCGCTCGATGATGCCAAGTCGCGTCTCGGCAACAAGGCCGGCGATCGCGTTCGCCTTGCCCAGTTGGAGGACGACGCGCGCGCCAAGCGCCGCGAACTC
>JBGSJD010000349.1:0-3159 GCA_041742195.1 Hyphomicrobiaceae bacterium | reverse complement strand
CTGCGGCTCCGATCGAGCCGGCACCGCTGCCCGAGCAGCAGCCGGCACCCGAGGCTGTCCCGCCGAAGTGAGCCGGACCACCGCCACGACCATGGATGAACAGCGATAGGAGACCCACCCGCGGCGAGGCCCGCCGCATCCTCCCTTTTGGCAAGGCATGGCAACTGACCCGCGAGAGCCCGCTCTTGCGGGTCCTTTTTTTGTGGCGCATGAACGCTGGCCCGTATGTCGCCGAGGACCTGCCATGACGAAGCGCCTATCGCCCGAGACGATCGCAGCCCAGGCCGGTGGCGCCGTCGACCCCGTGACCGGCGCCATCATCCCGCCGATCCACCTCGCGACGACGTTCGAGCGCGACCCCGACAACCAGTATCGGCGGGGCTACGTCTATTCCCGCCCGGATACGCCGCTGACGCGCCAGATCGAGGACGTGTTGTGCGAGTTGGAGCATGGCGCGCGCGCCCTTCTGGTCGGCTCGGGCATGTCGGCTGCGACGGCCGCGTTCCTGGCCCTCGAGCGTCCGGCGCACCTCGTCGCCCCGAATGTCATGTACTGGGGCCTGAAGAAGTGGCTCGCCGAGGATGCGCCGAGCTACGGGATCCGCACGACGTTCGTCGACGCGACCGACCTCGATGCGATCCGCGCCGCCATCGAGCCGGGCACGACGCGCATGGTCTGGCTCGAGTCCCCGGCCAACCCGCTCTGGGGCATCACCGACATCGCCGCCGCCGCTGCCATGGCGCATGACGCGGGCGCCATTCTCGGCGTGGATTCGACGATCGCAACCCCGGTCCTGACCCAGCCGATCCGGCTCGGCGCGGACGTCGTCATGCACTCGGCGACAAAGTACCTGAACGGCCACTCGGACGTCCTCGCTGGCGCCCTCGTCTTCGCACGCGCCGACGCCTACGCCGACCGCGCCGCCCGCTTCCGCTCCATGATCGGCACGGTGATCGGTCCCATGGAGGCCTCGCTGCTGCTCCGCGGAATGCGAACCTTGCATTTGCGCGTGCGCCATCAGTGCCAGACGGCCATGCAGGTGGCGCGGCACTTCGACGGGCACGCGCGGCTCGAAGAAACCCTCTATCCGGGCCTCCCCGGCGATCCCGGTCATGCCGTGGCAGCCCGCCAGATGGTGGGCGGTTTCGGCGGCATGCTGTCGATCCGCGTGAAGGGAGGCGAGACCGCGGCCATTCGGGCGGCGGCTAATCTCAAGGTGTGGAAGCGGGCCACCTCGCTCGGCGGCGTCGAGAGCCTCGTCGAGCACCGCGCGTCCGTCGAAGGTCCGGGCACGCCATGCCCTGCCGATCTCCTGCGGCTGTCGGTCGGCCTCGAGGATCCGGCCGACCTGATCGCCGATCTGGAACAGGCACTGGTCGCGAACACCTGACGGCGTCCGTCGGGTCGCCGCCTCAGTCGATCCGCGACCGTGCCGCGTCGCGGAAGGTAACGACGAGCACGTCGCGCCAGGCCGGCTCGCCCTCGACGATAGGCTCGATCGGCGTCACGCCATGATAGACGCGGCTGTCGTCGACGATCGCCGCATCGAGCGGATCGGTCAGCGTGAAGCTGCCGAGCGACGTCTTCCCGAGATCGGCGATGGTCGTCGTGCCGCTGCGGATGTTGTGCCGCCGAATGAGCAGCACCAGCACCCAGTCGACGCCGTCGCGGTGCATGCCCTCCGGCGTCGGCTTGCCGGCCTCGCCGGGATTGGCCTCGATCCGGAACTGATGCACTTCGGCCTTCCATTTGGTGATGGTCGGCGAGAGCCCGCTGAAGAGCCGCCCGCAGAACGTCACGATCGTGTTGAGGCACGGCCCCGCGGCGATGTCCGACCTGACGGGCGCGAACCAGCGGTCCAGCCCCCCGTTGAGCGGGTTGTAGTCGACCGTCTGGTAGTGCGGCTGGTGCGGCTGACGGGTGACGCCACCCTCGCGGTCGACAGCCAGCACGGCATGTCTGCGGCGGCGGTAGCGGCCGCCGTCGGCCATGTAAGTATCGACCTCCAGGTCACCCCAGCTCGCCTCGAAGGCGGACCAGTCTGCGAGCGATCCGGCTGCCTCCAGCATCGCGCGCATCTCGCCGCCCTTGACGAAGACGAACCCGGAACGGGCAAGCGTGCCGTCGGTGGCGGCGGCGGGGGTCGGGAGAAGATCAGCCATGGCGAGCGTCTCGTGTCGATAAGGAGGGTCGTCGACCCCGCCCGTGAGTGCCGCTGTCGCGCGCCACCCACGAACGGAACCTGTCCTTATACGCCTCCGCGGCTGCGCGAGCGAGTGCGACCTCGCGATAAGGTTGCAAAATACCGCATCCCAGCCATGCAGCCGGCGTTGGCTAAGCGCCGGGCAGCTTGAAGAAGCTCGTGGCGACCAGGATCTTGTTCTCCTGCTTCACGAGCGCGCCGAGTTCGCCCGATTTCTTGACATAGGCGAGCCATTCCGCATCGGCCCAGAGCGCCTCGCGCCGGGCTGTCCGGTCGGCGAGGTCCTTGTAGGCCCACACGTGGACATAGGAGTTCACGTCACCGACCTCGGTCGTCGCGTAGAGCACCGGCTTGCCGAGAATGCGCGACTGGGGCGCGAAGCCCATCTGTTCGTAAAGCGCCAGATGCGCCTTGATGGTACCGGGACGAAGGAAGTACGTGCGATGGTCGAAGATCATGGCGGTCTCTCGCTGGATTGCAGATCAGACATTGTCGGCGGATGGACTGCGACAGCGCAACTCCCGCGTCGGGCTTGACGTCGGGGACCGCGCGCTGTTGCCTTCGGCGCGATCCTCCCTCCAATCGGAAATCCCGTCGCATGGCCCAGCCGCTGCTCTTCACGCCGCTCACGATCCGTGACGTGACGCTCCGCAATCGCGTCGTCATATCGCCCATGGCGACCTACTCCGCCAACGACGGTCTCGCCAACGACTGGCATCTCGGCCACTACGCCCGCTTGGCACTCGGCGGTGCGTCGTCCGTCATGGTCGAGGCGACGGCGGTCACCGATCAGGGTCGCATCACCAACGGCGACATGGGGCTGTGGTCGAAGGCGCACGTGGCACCCCTGAAGCGGATCGCCGAGTTCATGCGCTCGCAACGCGTGACGCCGTCGATCCAGCTGGCGCACGCCGGCCGGAAAGGCTCCATGCAGCGGCCCTGGCACGGCAATGGCG
>JBGSJD010000348.1:0-5990 GCA_041742195.1 Hyphomicrobiaceae bacterium | reverse complement strand
GCCTCTTGCCACAAGGCGCGACCGCACCGGTTGCCGTGCCCCTCGGGACCTTCCTCGCAGCCGTCCTCGTGCCGGCCCTCCTGACGCCGATCCTGCTCGCGTTCGTCGAGACCCGCTTCCTGCCGGTGCTGGTCGCCGACTATCTGGCGGTCCACCTGCTCGTCTTCGGCGCGCTCTCGCTCGCCATCCTGCGCCGGCGCGGCGTCTCTCTAGGTCCCGTGGCGTGGGGTGCGGCGCTCGCGCTCGCCGCCTACGGCATCCTCGTCTTCGGCGGCGCGCTCGACCGCTACGTCGCCTCGTTCTGGCCGATCGTCCCGCGCTTGCCCATCATCGCGGCCATCGCGGTCGGCGCCATCCCCTACATGCTGGCCGACAGTCGCGTCACCGAGGGTGGCCACGCTCGGTGGTGGCGGATGCTCGTGGCCCGCGCCGCCTTCATCGCATCGCTGGGGGGCGCCGTCGCGCTCGACTTCGAACGCCTCTTCTTCCTCTTGATGATCATCCCGGTGATCGTTTTGTTTTTCACGATCTTCGGCCTGATGGGCGGTTGGGTCGGCCGCCGGACCGGATCACCGGCGGCGGCCGGCCTGGCGCTGGGCCTGTTGCTTGCCTGGGCCCTCGGCGTCAGCTTTCCGATGTTCTCGCCGGGCTGACCGGCCGCGATCTCACGCGCCCGGCAGCGAATAGAACCGCCGCGCCGTCTCGCGGAAGAGATCGGCTTTCTCGTCCGCCGACGCGCCCGCCGCGAGCCGCTTGAACGCGTTCCAATAGACGGCGTAGCTGCCGGAGAACTTGTCGACCGGGAAGTTGCTCTCGAACATCGCGCGCTTCGGCCCGAATGCCTCGATGCAGACGTCGATGAACGGCTTCCACGCCGCCGCAAGTTCCTCCGACGACGGCGGCTTCGCCCGCGTGTGGAAATCGAAGCCGCAGATCCGCATCCCGAGCCCGCCGAGCTTCACCATCACGTTCGGGCAGCGCCCGAGCTCGCGGATGTCCCGGCTCCATTGGGCGAACACCTCGTCCTTGCGGCTCGCGTAATAGCCGAGCCCCAGCGGCCCGCCGCAATGATCGAGCACGATCGGCTGGTCGGGGAATTTGCGGGCGAGCTTGATGAGGTCGGGCAGCGCCGTGTGATAGCACCACGCGTCGAACGTCAGCCCGAGCTTGCCGAGCACCGCGAAACCCTCGTGGAACTTCGCATCCTCGCCATAAAGATGCTGCGTCGGGTTCGTGTGCCCATTGTGGATCTGCGGGTCCTTGTCGTCCCAGCTTGCGACGTACCGGATGCCCTTGAAGCGCCCGCCGCCGACCGCGATCTGCTTTGCGAGCACGTCTTCGACCCGCGCTCCGAGCCGCAATTCCGCGAGCCCGACGATGCCGCTAGCGACCCGCGTCGGTCCGTAGGCACCGGACGCCGACATGGCCGCGATGCCGTTGACGAACTCCACCTCGCCGATCGGCTTTTCCTCCTCCGGCCCCTCGGCGCGAAAGCACGCCGTGCACTCGAGGAACACCGTCTGGATGATGTTATGCCCGCTGCCGGTATCGGCCAAGATGTGCGGCAGCAGATAGCTGTGCTCGGGAAAATCCCAGAGATGATGGTGCGGATCGATGATCCCGAGGTCGGGTTCGAGGATCGGTTCCTGCGTCTGCGCGAGCCAGGTTTCGCTCAGCCCAGCCATGCGTGATCCGACCGTCGAATGCGGCTTCGATGCCATGGCGCGCGCCTCCCGATCTGCCCATCCAGACCGGCGAGCCTAGCGGCCTGTCCGGACAAAGCAAGCATCGGGATCGGCGAACCATCCGCCGCGCGCCTCACAGGCCGTAGGTCTTCCGGATGATCAACTCGAACACCCGGGCCGGCAGCAGCGACTTCAGCACGACGCCGGTTCGCTCGTTGGCTGTCCCGGCGATGACGCGGGGCGGCATCCGTTGACTGTCGAGAAGCCGTGCCACGGCGTCCGCGATCACGCCCGGCGGCCGTGCACGCGTGACGGCCGTATCGTAGGTCTCGACGGTGGCCTTGAAGCGCCCGTGATAGGCCGACGCAGCGCCGGTACGGCTGCCTTCGAGCTGGTTGGAGGAGATGTCGGTCTGGATGTCGCCCGGATGCAGGATCGTCGCCTGGATGCCGAATGGCGCCACCTCGATGCGCAGCGCCTGCATCATGCCGTCGAGGGCGAACTTCGAGGCCGAGTAGTGGCCGAGAAACGGCAACCCGATCAGCCCGCCGATCGAGCCGACGACGATCAGCCGCCCCTGTCGACGTTCGCGCATCAGCGGCAGCGCCGCACGGAGTACGCGGATCGTTCCGAGATAGTTCGTCTGGAGCTGTCGCTCGACTTCCGCGACCGTCACGTCCTCGATCGCGCCCGCGACAGAGATCCCCGCGCAATGCACCACGGCATCGATGTGGCCCTGCTGCTCGACAATAGAGCCGAAGGCCGCCTCAACCGAGCTGTCGGAGGTCACGTCGAGGGGGAGCGGTATCCAGCCGGATGCCGGCTGGGTGTCGGGTGTACGGCGGCTGCCGCCGTACACGCTGGTGCCATCGCGCGTCAGCCGGTCGGCGGTCGCCCGTCCGATGCCGGACGAGCTTCCCGTGACCAGTATGACCCGCCGTCGGTAAACCGAAGCCATGCGCAAGTCCTGGTAAGAACCGGGCTACACGCGTGGAGGCTCAGAGCTTCGCCATTTCCTCGGCGGTCACGTCGAGGGCCTGCTTGATCTGGGCCTCGGTGTGCTCGGACGTGAGGAAGAAGCGCAGCCGTCCCGCCTTGAGCGGCACACCCGGGTAGATGATCAGCGACGGGTTGATCCCGCGCCCGAACACACCGTGCCACAGCTTCACGGCCTTGAGCACGTCACCCGCGATCACGGGCATCATGCCGTAGCCCCGGCAGATGCCGGTGTTGAGCTTGCGCTCCTTGGCGAGGTCGAGGAACAGGCGGCCGTGCGCATGCAGGCGCTCGACGCGCTGCGGCTCGGCCTTGATGACGCGCAGGCCGGCGAGCGCCGCGGCCGTCATGGCCGGCAGCAGACCCACCGAGTAGACGAAGCCCGGCGCCGTATGCTTGAGGACGTCGATGAGCTCGTGGTTGCCGGCGATGTAGCCGCCGCACGAGGCCAGCGTCTTCGACAGCGTGCCCATCCAGATGTCGACCTTGCGCGCGTCGACGCCGGCATGTTCCGCGATGCCGCGGCCGTTCTTGCCGAGCACGCCGAGGCCGTGCGCGTCGTCGACCATGAGCCAAGAGCCGAACCGCTCCTTGAGCTCGACGGCGCGCGGCAGGTCCGTGACGTCGCCTTCGGTCGAGTAGAGGCCTTCGATGATCACGAGGCAGTTGCGGTGCTTGGCCCGCTCGCGCTTCAGGATCGCCTCGAGCTGGTCGAAGTTGTTGTGCGGGAAGCTGATCGTCGTGGCGCGCGACAGGCGCATGCCGATGACCGCGCTGTTGTGCACGAACTCGTCGTGGATGATGAGGTCGTCCTCGTTCATCACCGAGCCGATCGTCGAGACGTTGGCTGCGTGCCCGCTGACGAACAGCAGTGCTGCGTCGACGCCGAGGAACTCCGCGACTTCGCGCTCGAGCTCGTGATGCAACGGCGTCTCGCCCGCGACCATGCGGCTCGCCGAGGTGCATGGGCCGAACCGGTCGATCGCATCCTTCATCGCCTGCGCGACGGCAGGATGCTGGTTGAGGCCGAGGTAGTCGCACCAGGCGAAGTTCAGCTTCTCCTCACCCTGGATCTGGGTGAAGTTGCCGTGTGCTTCTTCGATCGTGCGGAAGAACGGCGACTTGACGCCGAACATCTTGCCGACCGACTCCCAGTTGCGGAGCGACTTGTAGGTCGGGAGATCGGAGAACTTGCTGCCCGGGTAGCTCGTGACTTCGTTCTCGTGCCGGCCGCCGGACCACTTTCCGACCGTTGCCGCCAACCGCTTGTTCCAGGACGTTGTTGCCATTCTTTCCTCATACCGACGCTAAACAAGGGGCGCGAGTTCGCCGCCCCCATTGCCGGGGTTCGGCCTGTCGATTGCTCCATGAACGCCCTGCCTCCGCTGCGCGGGCATCCCCGGAATGCAGCGTGGTCGGTGAGCCGCCCTCAGCGGGCCACTAACACCCGGCGAGCCTGTGACAGGCAATTTGCGTTTTGCGACAAGGTTAACATGGGACTTGCCGCGATGAGATCAAGTTGACCGGCAGCAGGCTGCTTGCCGGACTTTTTGTTTTGTTTCGATACGCTGGAGAACTTTCAGCTCACGACCACACTCCGTTTGGCGGAAACCATATCGGCTCCGCGGTTGAAACCCATCCTGATCCCATTCCCCGCCATCCGCGCCGCTTGAGCGAGTCGTGTGGCGTAATCGTGTTGGGACCAGTGGCCCAGTCTCGCGTCGTCGCCTCGCGCCATGGCATCCGGAAGGATGATGCCGGTCGTCGGTTGGCGTTCGTCAGGTGGTAGGGTGCCGGGGCTCGAACAAGTCCTCGCCGTTGCATCTCGATCATCACGTGAGCCGGCAAGCGGCGGTAATGACAGGCGATTGTCTAGCCCGATAAGGTAAACAAAAACCGTTTACCATCTTCCACGCGGAACGCGAGTGGATTAATTGTGATCAAGACACCATGTCGCGCTACGCGAGCGGGCCGATTCGCGTCGTTGTCGGTCGTAAGATTGACCGACGCATCCGCGGACCTGCCGCAGGCGCGATGATCGAACGCTATGTGCTTTTGATGGATGGCGCCCCGTAGGGGTTTCGAACCCCTGTTCCCAACGTGAGAGGCTGGTGTCCTAGGCCACTAGACGAACGGGGCAACGCCGCGTTCGTATAGGGAACTGTCACGATCGACGCAAGCATTGTCTTGCGGCCGGCGCCCGATCATCGGCCCGCGGCGCCGTCCTCGACGATCGGCACGCGAATGCCCTGTCCGCCACCGGCCAGATCGATGATATGAAGCCCCTGTCCCGCCGGTCCGTCGAAATGCACCGCGAGGCGTGAGCCGGAGATCGCGAGATGGCGGACGACGGCGCCCTTCGGCAGCACGAGAGCAGGCGGAACCGCGAGCGACTGCGCGATGACGCCCTCGACGGGCGGTTTGGCGGGAGCCGTGTTGACCAGATAGATGATGCGTCCGATCACCGCCGCGAAGCCGACCAGCAGGATGACCCCCATCCCGATCACGGCGAGCTTCAGGAGGCGCAATTGTTCCGGCGTGAAGGGCGAGGGCGGAATGATTTCGTCGTTATTGGGAGTGTTCATGGTTCTGTCTCAGCGCCCCACTGCTCGATGGCATCCGGCTGGCGTCCGCGTCGCCCGCTCGCCGTCGATCGCTTCTGCTCACGGATGGTGTCATGAGTGCCGCTGACGAGGACCAGTCCGACGCGTTGCCCGAGGATGATGGCGACGTGCCCCCCGGCGGTCCGGTCGACATCGTGGTGTCGGACGAGATGGCCGGCCTGCGTGTCGACCGCTTCCTGGCGACGGCACTGCCAGCCCTGTCCCGGTCGCGGCTGCAGGCCTTGGTCCGGGACGGTGCCGTCACATGCGACAGCCGGACGATAAGTGACGCCGGCCTCAGGGTCAAACCGCGTCAGACCTACCGGGTCGACGTGCCGGAGCCGCAGCCGGCCGTGCCTCTCGGCGAGCCCATCGCGCTCTCGATCGTCTACGAGGACGCCCATCTGGTCGTGGTCGACAAGCCGGCCGGCCTCGTCGTGCATCCGGCGGCGGGCCATGCCGTTGGAACGCTGGTCAACGCGCTGATCGCCCACTGCGGCGCCAGCCTCTCGGGCATCGGCGGGGTGCGGCGGCCAGGTATCGTGCACCGGCTCGACAAGGATACGAGTGGCCTGCTGGTCGTGGCCAAGACGGACGCGGCGCACCATGGGCTCAGCGAGCAATTCAAGTCGCACGGTCTCGATGGCCGGCTGGAGCGCGTCTACCTGGCCCTCGTGTGGGGGACGCCGCCACGCCACAAGGGCAC
>JBGSJD010000347.1:0-9723 GCA_041742195.1 Hyphomicrobiaceae bacterium | reverse complement strand
GTCGAGCTGGCCCTGCATGTAGGCCTTGAGGGTCGCGAGGTCGGCCCGAACGGCCGCGGTGACGTCGGCCGCCGCCATGTGGATTTCGAGCGTATCCGTACCGGCATGGCCGAGCATCTGGTCCTGACCTTCGCCGACCACGTGGATCAACCGGTCGTTGCCCGACCCGCCCCAGAGCACGTCGCTGCCGAGCCCGCCGTTGAGCACGTCGTTGCCACCGTCGCCCACGAGACCATCGTTGCCATCCTGGCCGAGGATCACGTCGTCGCCGCCGCCGCCGTAGAACTGGTCGTTCCCGGCGCCACCCTGGAGGGTGTCGTTGCCGGCTTCACCGTAGATCACGTCGCTGCCGTCACCGCCCTCGACGAGGTCGTTGCCCGTGCTCGCGAGAATCCGGTCGTTCCCCGAACCGCCGTCGATGTGGTCGTCGCCCGTCGAACCCGTGAGGGTGTCGTTCCCGGCGGTGCCATTCAAAGTCGCGACCATTTACGTACGCTCCACGCCATCCCGGACCTGGATCCGGTCTCCCGATGGTCTAGGGATAGCGAAGGAATTTTAAGAACGTGTCCGCAAGTCCCGCACAACTTTATGCAAATCCGGGATGACCGAAGGGCGTCCAGCGGCCCTGCGCCAGGGGGAGGCGATGGGACTGGGGCTGGCGCGACGTCGGCGCCGGAAGGGCACGGATTTCCGTCATGGTCCAGCGCATGGCGCGCATCTCCATGGCGATGAACCACTGCCGACGCTTGGGAAACGTATCCCCGATGACGATCTCGATCCGCCCGGGCGACACCAGCGAAAGACGCTGGATCTTTCCTGCAACGCGGAGCGCGCGGCCGAAGCTGGTGCCGCCGAAGAGGGCCGTCCCGCCGCTCTCGGCTTCCGGATCGCCCGTCCTGACCCGGTTTCGCCACGACTGCCGCCAGGAATAGAGCTTCGGCGCGGCTTCTGCGGTGACATAGCGGTCGATCAGCGGATCGCTGACGAAGGGCAGTGCCGCCGCCTTGAACCGCTTCCAGAGCGAGGGCTTCGGCGCCCCTGCCGCCTCCGAGATCTCGGCGAGCACCTCGCGCGTCTCGCCGATGGACGATTTGAGCGACCGTCGCACGCCGGCCCAGTCGACCCGCTCCTGCAGCGTCGCGATATCACCAGTCCGCATGGCCTCCCGGACCTGCCACGCGCCGACGAGCGCGCTCGCACCGTAGCCGACGACGGCAGCCAGGACCAGCGCGACGGCAATCAGGGAACGCCGTATCAGCTTCATGACGGGCGAAAGCTCCCGTTTGACGAGAATTGCTGATCTAGCCGGGAACCATGGTCAAGCCGTGACCCGGACGACACGGGACTAGCCCTTGTTGTGGAAAAAGACTTCGCCCGGGCGCGAGGCCAAAGGTATCGCGCCACACCGCAACCGTGACAGCAGGAACCGCGCATCCCGCGCTTCGGCATGGGGTGCCAGCAGATACAGCGATCCAAGCCTGAGAGCGCCATTGACGAGCGCGTGGCGCAGGTATTCAGCGGTCGTCATGTCGAGGTGGAGGGGGGCCCCGTCGAGGGTCGTCATGGCGGCCAGCCGCCGGAGCACCCCGGCCCGGTACCACATGACGATGAGGGATACGAGGAGGCCGGCGGCAAGCCCGATGCCGGCCAACAGCGCCATCTCTTGGGCCGAGAAGGCAGGCCATGTCCACGTCCGGCGGGCGGTGACGATCGTGGTCCCCATCGTCGCCCCGAGTGTGAGGACGGCTCCGAGATAGACGCCGACGAACAGCAGCCAGGCAACGAGAAACCGCCCGAGCAGCACCCGCGCACGACCACGCACGGCAAACACATGCGGTCCGATCCGCATCCCGTCAACGAGCTGCCGGTGAACCATCACCTGCCGGAAAGGGATGATCCACCCGAGCGTCGGGCCGACGGCAAGCGCCGTCAGGAAGTGACGCAGCGCATAGGCATGCGGCGATCCGGCGAGAGCCCCACGCGCGCCGAGGACGGCGGTTCGCTCGAGGAGCCAGGCTCGCGCCCGCCATGCCGTGAGGCCGAGCAGATAGACGAGCGGGATCGTGACGAGGAGCCGCCACGGCGACGGCGTGATCCGGGGCTTCGGCACGGCGAGCAGCTTCGCGATGAGCAGCGCCAGCCCCGCGACGGCAATGAAGCCAAGAATGGCGATCAGGGGGCGCAGCAACTCGGAAACCGTCCCGGTATAGGCGAGGGGCGTCCCCCGAACCTCCAGCGAGGACCAGACCCACCGTCTGAGTCGGGTTCGCGTCACCGCCTGATAGAGGCCAAGCGTGGCGAGGGTCAGCAGGGCGTCGCGAAGCACACCGCGCTCCGGATCATTCTGGCTCGTGGGCCCGGTCTCGACCCATTGGAGACCTGCCATCGCATCGCCCGGCTGGTGCGATCGGCGCGCTTCCGGGCCCAATCGACGCTCGAGGCCCACGTGGCCGCTGTTGGTTTCGTCGATCAGAGCCACGCGAGCCTCGGCGGTTGCAGGTTTCCCCACCATGCATGTCCGGCGTTGCCAATCCTTGAAGCAAGCGACGGCGTCAATGGCGCCTTCGAGCCGCGGCTGCGGCGCGATTGCCACGCGATTGCCCATTTGGCGCCGCCGCCGCGCCCGCTTGCGGGGCTAGCCATGAAGACTGACGGACCGATCGCCCTCCGGCGTTGGCGGTCCGGATTGAGGAACGGACGGTCCCCCATGGGTCTTTCGACATACCGCTGGCGCGACGCCTCCATTCTGGTCATCGCCGCAGTGACAGCATCACCCGCCATGGCCCTTGCCGGCAGCGGCAGCATCTTTCCCGTCGACCAGACGCTGGTCCCGGTCGTGGTCGCGGCGGCCTTCCTGCTCCCGGCGCTGGTCGCGGGCGTGGTCTCGGCGCTCTTGCGCCTCGCGCGCAGCCGCATGGGCCTGCTCGGCATCACAGTGCTCGCAATTGGCGCAGCCCTGGCCTTTGCTGCGCCGGCCGGCTGGGTCGCGATATCCTGGGGTTGATGCACCCGGCGCCCGGGGTGTGGCTTTCACGACACGGCATGAGCAGGGGACGCCTCTTTTGGGCCACAAACGAGGACGAAGGTCGCAGCCAGACAAAGTCGAGTATTTGGTCCGCCGGTTGCTTCGTCCTGCGCAGGTTGGCAGAGCATCGAAGCCCGCAAGGAATGGCAAAGCCGCACGAAACCTCCGCAGCATGGCCCCGGGTCATGCTGGAGCGCTAGGACGGCAGTCTCAGGAATGAAGATGGACGCCAAGACCCAGAAACACGAACAGGCGAAGCGGCCCTGTGCCGATGGGCTGTCGGTCTGGTGTGCCGCGCAGGGGCGCCGCGTTGCCCGCGGTGTGCTGGCGTCGGTCGTCGCCCTCCTGCTTCTGACGCCCGCCGGTTTGTCGGCCCGTGAGCAGGTGCGCTTCGTGTCGCCGGAAGCCGCCTTCGAGCAAGGACTGTCGGCGCATCGGGGCGGCAACTACGCCTTGGCCGAGCAAGCCCTTCGCTTTGCGTCCGAGCGCGGCCACGTTCTGGGCCGCTATGGTCTCGCCCGCCTCTATGCAGACTCGAACGCTCCCTTCACGAACCACCAGCGCGCCTACGAGCTCTACAACTCGATCGTCGCCGAACATTCGGCCCTGATCGATGTCGACGACGACCCGCGCGCCGTCTACGTCGGCAAATCTCTCACTGCGCTGGCCGGCTACGTCCTGCGTGGCATTCCCCAGATCGGCCTGTTGCCGAACCCCGAGCGCGCCGCCGGCTATTTCCAGGAGGCTGCAACCTTCTTCCGGGATCACGACGCCCAGTTCGAACTCGCCAAGCTCTACCTGGCCGGCGAAGGTGTGCGCCCCGACACGCGCAAGGCCGTGCACTGGCTCTCCACCCTGAGCCAGGCAGGACATCCCGGCGCGCAGGCGTTCCTCGCCGATCTCTACTGGCGCGGCAAGAGCGGCCTGCCGAAGAGCCCGGATCGCGCGCTGGCTCTCATCACGCTCGCGGCCGAGAACGCGCCACCGCATGAGCGCATCTGGATCGAAGACATCTACCAGAGCATTTATTGCGGCCTCTCTGCCGGGGTCCGCGAGGGCGCTGCCGGCCTCATTGCATCGTTCCGGCATCGCTATGCCCCCCGGCCGGGGACGGAGCCACAGGACACCATCGGCTTGACGGCCCGCCCGTATCGGTCTTGCGCCGACGGGACGCCGCTCCCGGCCCTGGACGTACCGTCCGGCGGGGCCCCGACCGAGACGGCGCGCCGCACTCCGATCGCGAGTGACCGCCAGCCGGCCCAGGGCAACATGCTCGATATCGGCCGCATCGACGGTCGTCGCTGAAAGTCGCGGCACGGCGCATCGTGACTGTGCAAGTTCGCCCGCGGGCTTTGCCGACAAACCGGTCACTTGCTTGCCGCGTTGCCCGATTTGCCGGCGAAGAATGCGGACTGCCGCCGCGGGCGGCGGCGACTGTCCCGTTCTGAGTGTCAGAAATTCAGACACATTTCGCCTTGTGCAGGTTTGGCACACGGTTTGCTGTGCTCCCCCCGACAGCGCGAGCGTACCGCCGCGCGGCATCGTTCTGTGGGGAGCACGTCGCATGAGCTTCAAGAACCCGTTCGATCCCGACAGCCACCTGTCGAGCAGCGGCTGCAGCTGCGGCTCGCACGCCTCCCAATCCGAGCACGACAAGGCGCTTGCTCAGGATTCGGACGAGCGCATCAAGCGTGTGGTCGAGAGTGCCGTCGTGCGCGCCATGTTCCCGAACGACATGCAGCGGCGCGCGTTTCTGACAGCGGTCGGCGCGTCGACGGCGGCAGCCGCCATCAGCCAGTTCCTGCCGCTCGGCAACGCCATGGACGCCTTCGCGCAAGGCACGACCCCGGAAAAGACTAACCTGAAGGTCGGCTTCATTCCGATCACCTGCGCCACACCGATCATCATGGCGCACCCGATGGGCTTCTATAAGAAGCACGGCCTCGACGTCGAGGTGATCAAGACGGCCGGTTGGGCCGTGGTGCGCGACAAGACGATCAACAAGGAATACGACGCAGCCCACATGCTCTCGCCAATGCCGCTCGCCATCACGATCGGCGCCGGCTCGAACCCGATCCCCTACACGATGCCGGCCGTCGAGAACATCAACGGGCAGGCCATCACGCTGGCGATCAAGCACAAGGATCGCCGCGACCCGAAGACCTGGAAGGGGTTCAAGTTCGCCGTCCCCTTCGACTACTCGATGCACAACTACCTGCTGCGGTACTACCTGGCCGAGCATGGCATCGACCCGGACAAGGACGTCCAGATCCGCTCCGTCCCGCCGCCCGAGATGGTGGCCAATCTGCGGGCCGACAACATTGACGGCTTCCTGGCCCCGGACCCCGTCAACCAGCGTGCGGTCTTCGACGGCGTGGGTTTCATCCACATTCTCTCGAAGGAGATCTGGGATCGCCATCCCTGCTGCGCCTTTGCCGCCAGTCAGCAGTTCGTGACCGAGATGCCGAACACCTACAAGGCGCTGCTGAAGGCCATCATCGACGCGACGGCGTTCGCCACCAAGTCGGAGAACAGGAAGCAGATCGCCGAGGCCATCGCGCCGGCCAACTATCTGAACCAGCCGGTGACCGTGGTCGAGCAGGTGCTCACCGGCACCTTTGCAGATGGCCTCGGCAAGGTGCAGAAGGTGCCCGACCGCATCGACTTCGATCCGTTCCCCTGGGAGAGCTTCGCCATCTGGATCCTGACGCAGATGAAGCGCTGGGGGCAGATCAAGGGCGACATCGACTATCAGAAGGTCGCCCAGCAGGTGTATCTCGCGACCGACGCCGCCAAGCTCATGAAGGAAGTGGGGCTGACGCCGCCCACGACCACCTCGAAGACCTTTGTCGTCATGGGCAAGACGTTCGACCCGGCAAAGCCCGAAGCCTACATCGACAGCTTCGCGATCAAGCGGACCTGATCGACCATGGCAGGCTCGCAGCACCTGAAGGCGGCGGTCGTCTCGATCGCCCTCCTGGTCATGTTTCTCTTCGTCTGGCAGGTGGCGGTGTCCGGCACCGGACCGACGCAGACGCTCGATCCCGAGTACGCCAAGCTGCTGGGACAGACTGCGACCCAGGGCAAGTCCGCCATGCCCGGGCCGCTCGACGTCGGCGCCAAGCTTTGGGAGCACCTGCGCAGTCCGTTCTACGACAACGGTCCCAACGACAAGGGCGTGGGCATTCAGCTTGCCTACTCCTTGGCGCGGGTGCTTCTCGGCTACGGACTGGCCATCCTGCTGGCCGTTCCGCTGGGCTTTCTCATCGGTATGTCGCCGTTGATGAGTCGGGCGCTGGATCCGTTCATCCAGCTCCTGAAGCCGATCTCGCCGCTCGCCTGGATGCCGCTCGCGCTTTACACCATCAAGGACAGCAACACGTCCGCGATTTTCGTGATCTTCATCTGCTCGGTCTGGCCGATGCTGCTCAACACGGCGTTCGGTGTCGCCACCGTCCGCAAGGACTGGATCAACGTCGCGCGCACGCTGGAACTCGGCACGTGGCGGACGGCCTTCCAGGTCATTCTGCCCGCAGCCGCACCGACGATCCTGACCGGGATGCGCATCTCGATCGGCATCGCCTGGCTCGTCATCGTCGCGGCCGAGATGCTCGTGGGCGGCACCGGCATCGGCTACTTCGTCTGGAACGAGTGGAACAACCTGTCGATCACCAATGTGATCATCGCCATCCTGCTGATCGGGGTGGTGGGCATGTTGCTCGACCAGCTGATGGCCCGCCTCCAGCGCTACGTCTCGTACGCCGACTGACGTGAGGGGGATGACATGACCAACAAGCCATTGATCCGGGTCGAGGGACTGGCAAAGCGCTTTCCGGAGCCGGGCGGCAAGGGCTCACTCACCGTCTTCGAGAACCTCTGGTTCGCGGTCGACCCCGGTGAGTTCGTCTGCATCATCGGCCACTCGGGCTGCGGCAAGTCGACGATCCTGAACATCCTCGCCGGCCTCGACCGTCCCTCCGAAGGGGTCGTGATCGTCGGCGAGCAAGCCATCGACGGTCCGAGCCTCGATCGTGCCGTCATCTTCCAGAGCCATGCCCTGATGCCGTGGCTCTCGGCCGAGCGCAACATCGAGCTGGGCGTCGCCTCGCGCCATCGCGACTGGTCGGCGGCCAGGGTGAAGGAGCACGCCCGTCGCTATCTGTCGCTCGTGCATCTGGAGGGCGCCGAGGCGAAGAAGCCCGCGCAACTCTCGGGCGGCATGCGCCAGCGCGTCGGCATCGCCCGTGCGCTCGCCGTCGAGCCGAAGATCCTGCTGATGGACGAGCCCTTCTCGGCGCTCGACGCGCTGACCCGAGGCTCGCTACAGGACGAGGTGCTCTCCATACGTCGCGCGACGGACCAGACCATCTTCATGATCACGCACGACATCGACGAGGCGATGCTGCTCGCCGACAAGATCGTGCTCATGACCAACGGTCCCCGCGCGCGGATCGCCGAGATCGTCGAGAACACGCTCCCCGCCGACCGCCAGCGCACGGAAATGCACCGCCACCCGAACTACTACCCGCTCCGCAACCACCTCCTCGAGTTCCTCGTCACCCGGTCCCGCGAGTTGGCCGGCGGCGTCGGGGCCGAGAAGGCCAACTTCCGATCGCCCCCCGTCGTCCGCCCCATGGCGGACGAGACACGCATCAATGGACCGACCGATGCACCGACGACCCTCGTCCCCCAATCGACCCGTTCGCGCCCCGACCCGCGCCGTTCGCGCCCGGCCGTCCCCCGCCTCGTCGCACGCGGCGACGGACGGACCGCCGCCGTTGAAGGTGCTGGGCCGCCACGCCGAAACCGTCCCTTCACCGAAACCCAGCCAAGAGGCAGATAGACCGATGAACCGCCAACAGCTCACCGAGAAGATCCTCGACATCAAGCGCGAGAAGGATTGGACCTGGGCCTACATCACGCGCGAGATCGGCGGCATGAGCCCCGTGCTCGTCGTCGGTGCGCTGCTCGGCCAGCACAAGCTCGTGAAACCCCTCGCGAAGAAGGCCGCCACGCTGTTCGGCTTGTCGCCGCTCGAGGAGAAGTTGCTCAACGAGGTGCCCATGCGCGGCACCGGCACGCCGATGCCGCCGACAGACCCGCTGATCTATCGCTTCTACGAACTGGTGCTGGTCAACAGCCCGGCCTGGAAGGCGCTGATCGAGGAGGAGTTCGGCGACGGCATCATGTCGGCGATCGACTTCGACATGCAGATGGAGCGCCTGCCGAACGAGAAGGGTGACCGGGTCAAGATCACGATGTCCGGCAAGTTCCTGCCGTTCAAGTACTACGAAAACGAGCAGGGCGTGCCGGCCTACGGCTTCAAGGAAGAGTGACACCCGGCGGGGCAGGGGAGGGCCGGCGCCTCCGTCCGGGGGCGGGGGTGCCGGCCTACGCTGCAGGGAGGAGTGACATCCTGCGGCGACACCGCGCTCAGACCTCGAGCTCGATCCAGACCGGCGTATGATCGGATGGCTTGTCCCAGCCGCGCGGCGCGCGATCGACTCCGGCAGCGACGAGCCGGTCCGCGGCCCGCGGTGACAGGAGCAGGTGGTCGATCCGGATGCCGTTGTCCTTCTGCCAGGCGCCGGCCTGATAGTCCCAGAACGAGTAGACGCCGGGTCTCGCATCGCAGGCGCGCACCGCATCCGTGAACCCGAGCGCCAATAGCCGGCGCCAGGCCGCGCGCGACTGCGGCTGGTAGAGCGCATCGTCGACCCAAGCCCCTGGCGTCTTCGCGTCGATGGGCTCTGGAATGATGTTGTAATCTCCGCAGAGGACGAGTGGCTCCTCAAGCGCCAGCAGCGCCTTGGCGTGCGCCTCGAGCCGGTCGAGCCACGCCAGCTTGTACGTGAATTTTTCGGTCCCGATCGGGTTGCCGTTCGGCAGATAGAGGCCACCGACACGGACGACGCTGTTCGGCGACGACACCACGGCCTCGATGTAGCGGGCCTGCACATCCTCCGGGTCGCCGGGCAGCCCCCGCCGCACGTCCTCGAGTGGATGCTTCGAGAGAATGGCGACGCCGTTGAAGCCCTTCTGTCCATGCACCGCGACGTTGTAGCCGAGCGCCTCGATGTCGCTTGCCGGGAAGCCCTCGTCGACGCTCTTGATCTCCTGCAGGCAGACGACATCCGGCTCCGCAAGCCGCAGCCACTGGAGCAGCGTGTCGATGCGCGCCTTCACGCCGTTGATATTCCAGGTCGCAATCCGCATCGCGAGGCTCCGCCGTGTGTTCGGGCGCCAGAACGACGCGTCGGGCGGCCGAAGTCAACGCTCAAGTGAGCCGCTTCGCCGCCGCGACCGAGCGCGGACGACGCGTCACCGTCGCCACCACCAGCCCATCCAGCGACACGGTACAGGCGCGCAGCGGCAGGTCGAAATGGCCCAGCGTATGGCGGCCCGCCACTTCATTGGCGCCCGTCGAATACAGGAAGTTGCCGGCGAAAGCACGCAGCTCGGTACCGTTGAAGTCGTTCTTGTCGTAGAACGCCATCGCATCCCAGCGCGCACGCGGGTTCATGCCCCAGCCCACATGCGACACCGCATAAGCGGCCTGGTCGCCCCAGGCGGCGAAATAACTGCGCATCAGCTCGGCGTCCAGGCTGCTGCCGGCGATGCCGGTCACGAAGTCGTCCTTGATCGTCAGGCTGACCGGTTGCTCCAGATAACGCTTGAACGTCAGGTTCACGTCGCCC
>JBGSJD010000346.1:0-1966 GCA_041742195.1 Hyphomicrobiaceae bacterium | reverse complement strand
ACAGGCCGTGTCGCGAGCCGAGGCGGCGCTGGCGATCGAGGACGACAAGGCCGTTCTGCGCACCCTGTCGGCCGAGGTCGTGGAAGCCGCCGAGTTCGGCTCCCCCGTTCGCATCTGACCGGGACGCGCTTCGGCTCAGTTCAACACGCGCGAAAGAAACGGCGCGATGATGTCGGAGTAGTCGTCAGTCCATGGCCGGAGGCCTTTGGCATCGAGCTCCCGCATTCCCTTCAGCGCGCGGAATGGCGCCAGCGCCTCCGCCGACTTCGCGAACACCGCGATGGTCGACGACGTCTGCGCATAGCTGCCGTCGGCGTCGTCATCGGTGATCAGCACGCCATGGAGCCCATCGATCAGGGCGAGGTTGGCCGAGAGCACCGCGTCGAGATCGAGGTACCGGTTGGAGATGTGCAGCACCGCGACGCCGTTCGGGCTGGTCCGCGCCTTGTAGAGCCGCATCGCCTCCACCGTCATGAGATGGATCGGCACGGCATCCGACGTGAACGCATCGACGATGATGAGGTCGAACGCGCCCTCGGGCTCCCTGGCCAGCGTCAGCCGCGCATCGCCGATGATGATGTCGGGCGGCTTCGGCTGGCAGCTCTCGAGATAGCTGAAAAGGCCGGGTTCGCTCGCGATGCTCACCATCAGCGGGTCGATCTCGAAGAAGCGCCACGTCTCGTCCTTGGCCGCGAGACAGGCGAGCGACCCCGTCCCGAGACCGATGACGCCGAAACGGCCGGTACCGCCCTTGGCCGTTACGTTCTGCCGCGCCGTCACGACGGATCGCGCCATCGGACTGTCGGGGTAGTAGTAGGTTCCAGGCGTCGGATCATCGACCGGCTTGCCGTCCTCGTCACGGACGCGCTGCGCCCCGTGCAGCGTCGTCCCGTGTGTGAGAATGTTGTACTGACCGTTGGGATAGACGCGATAGACGCCGAAATAGCTGCGCTGCGCATCCGATCGCTTGACGCCTGACGGCAACGTCACCACCGCCGCGCACATCCCGAGCGCGGCGATCAGTTGCCGGCTGGGGCTGCGCCACATCGCCACCATCGCCATGGCGAATGCAAACGTCAGGACCGCAGTCGGCCCCCACTCGATCGTCGCCAGCCGGATGGCGGCATAGCCGTCGATGATCCATCGCACCCACCAGGCCGAGGCCGGCCAGTCCCCGCTGTCGACGGCCGGCAGCAGCCGCACCAGCACGGGGAGCCAGAGATAGGCGAGGATGGCACCCGCGAGCACGAGCCACGACGTCATCAACTCGTCGCGCTTGTCCTTGGCGAAGCTGAAGCTCAAGGCTCCCGGACGGCACGCCATCGAGAGCGCGAGCAGGATCGGATACTCGAGGATCTGCGAGAACAGCCGTGGCGCGATCAGTGCGGCAAAGAGCCCGCCGAGCACACCGCCGAGCGACATGAGGAGATAGAACTCCGTCAGCCGGCTGGCCGGCGGACGCGTCTCGTAGAGCGTTCGGTGCGCGACCATCGTCGCCGCGAAGAACACCGCGAGACCCGTATATGCCGTCACGAACCAGCCCTCGTGCTCGGTCTGCGAGAGCGCAAGAAGAGCCAGTATCAGCGCGGCGACATGCACCGCCCGCATCCCGGCCATGGACGACGCGCGCAGCACGAACCGGAGCACCATGACGAAGGCGACCGCGGCCACGACGCCGGCGATGAGCCGGCCGTTTCCACTCACTTCGATGTCGAGCAGGCGCTTGCCGAGAAACGGCACGATCGCGGCCGTACCGAGCGCCACCACCAGCGCCGCTGGCACCAGCGCGATCGGCTTGTCCCGGAACACGAGCACGAACGTCAGCAGATAGACGGCGAGTGGAATCACCCAGAGCAGCGGCGCCGACGCGACGTCCATCGTGATGTGCGTCGTGAAGGCCGTGAGCAGCGCCGACGGCACGAAGGCGAGCCCCACCCAGCCGATGCGCCGGGCGAACGACGGCGGC
>JBGSJD010000345.1:0-2279 GCA_041742195.1 Hyphomicrobiaceae bacterium | reverse complement strand
CGATCCCGGGTCTCCGCACGCGCCTTCGGCCCGCGCGCCGCCCGGGAACGCAAGGGGCGAGGCCGGGTCGCGATGGCCTTCGCGCTTGCTGGTGGGCAACGGAAGCGCCCACCTAACCACCTGCGTCCCCGGCCGAGGCGCATCGCGCCGAGAGCCGGGGCCTTCGCCCATCTCGCGGGCACTCCATGCGCCAGCCGCTCACGCCCAGCACATCCGATCTGGAGGAAGATCCCGGGTCTCCGCACGAGCCTCCGGCCCGCGCGTCGCCCGGGAACGCAGGTGGAGAGGCCTGAGAGCGATGGCCTTCGCGGTTGCTGGTGGGCAACTGAAGCGCGACGGCAATAAGCCCCGCTTCGCGAAGCAAACAGCTCGGGGCACCTTGCACCACGAGAGCGAAAACGGGCGATGCACGATTGAATCGCGCATCGCCCGTGGTTACTCGATCACCCGACCTCTGGCGAGATCACGAACACCCGCTCGTGCCGCCGCAGGTGTCGCACTTGAGGCAGGTGCCGTTGCGGACCAGAGTGAAGTTGCCGCATTCCTGGCAGTTCTCGCCCTCGTAGCCGCGGATCTTCGCTTCGCGGCGGCGTTCGGCGACCGTCAGCGTGGTGCTGCCGGTGACGACCGTCGCCTGCGTGACGCCGACCGTCCGCTCCTGCACCATCTCCTTGACGAGGAGCGTCGTCTCGTTGCGCTGGAACGCCTGCGCCACGTTCTTCTGCAGGGCGGACACCGAGTTCGCGTCGGGGTCGGCGACCGCCTCGGCCGCGAGGGCCGACGAGCCGCGGACGACGAACACGTTCGGCTGGATGCCGCGCGTCAGGCCCTTGGAAACGAGACGCGTAGCGCTCATCGCGGGCGGCGTATCGTCCTCCAGTGCCGTGTCCGAGGAGCCGAGGCCCGTCTCGCCCACGATCTCGCGCGGGTCGACGTGCGCCAGATCGTGACGCTCGAGGTAGGACACGGCGAGCTCGCGGAAGATGTAGTCGAGGATCGACGTGGCGTTCTTGATCGCCTCGTTGCCCTGCACGAGGCCGGCCGGCTCGAAGCGGGTGAACGTGAACGCGTCCACGTACTCCTCGAGCGGCACGCCGTACTGGAGGCCGAGCGAGATCGCGATGGCAAAGTTGTTCATCAACGAGCGGAAGGCGGCGCCCTCCTTGTGCATGTCGATGAAGATCTCGCCGACGCGGCCGTCATCGTACTCGCCGGTGCGCAGGTAGACCTTGTGGCCGCCGACGGTCGCCTTCTGGGTGTAGCCTTTGCGGCGTGTCGGCAGCTTCTCACGGTCGCGGGCCTTCTCGATGATCCGCTCGACGATGCGCTCGGCCGTCAGCTCGGCACGACGTGTGGCGGGCTTGTCGGCCGTCAGCTCGGCTGCGATCTCCTCCGCCTCCTCGATGTCGTCGGAGAGGATCTGCGAGTTGAGCGGCTGGGACAGCTTCGAGCCGTCGCGGTAGAGCGCGTTGGCCTTCAGCGCCAGTCGCCAGGAGAGCATGTAGGACTGCTTGCAATCCTCGACGGTGGCGTCGTTCGGCATGTTGATCGTCTTCGAGATCGCACCCGAGATGAACGGCTGCGACGCCGCCATCATGCGGATGTGGCTCTCGACGGAGAGGAACCGCTTGCCCTTGCGACCGCACGGGTTGGCGCAGTCGAACACCGAGAGGTGCTCGGCCTTCATGTGCGGCGCGCCTTCGAGCGTCATGGCGCCGCAGACGTGCTCGTTGGCCGCCTCGATGTCCTTCTTCGAGAAGCCGAGATAGGGCAGCAGTTCGAAGGCCGGATCGTCGAGCTTCTCCTTCGGCACCTTCAGGGTCTCGACGAGGAACTCCTCACCGAGGTTCCAGCGGTTCATGACGAACTTGATGTCGAAGGCGCTTTTCAACGAGCCTTCGAGCTTGTCGAGGACGTCGGCCGTGAAGCCCTTGGTCTTCAAGGTCGAGTGGTTGATCGCGGGCGACTGACGGAGCGAGCCGTGGCCGACGGCATAGGCCTCGATCTCGGCGATCTGGGCTTCCGTGTAGCCAAGGGTCCGCAAGGCGTCGGGAACCGCGCGGTTGATGATCTTGAAGTAGCCGCCGCCGGCCAGCTTCTTGAACTTGACGAGCGCGAAGTCCGGCTCGATGCCCGTCGTATCGCAGTCCATGACGAGGCCGATGGTGCCGGTCGGTGCGATGACCGTCGCCTGGGCGTTGCGGAAGCCGTAGGCCTGCCCCATCTCGATGGCGCGATCCCAGGCCCGCATGGCGGCCGAGACCACGGCCGCGTCAGGG
>JBGSJD010000344.1:0-11509 GCA_041742195.1 Hyphomicrobiaceae bacterium | reverse complement strand
GCAGCAGCGGGCAGCGATCGCGCGAAGCCTCGTCCAAGGCGCCGACATCCTGATCGCCGACGAGCCGATCGCGTCGCTGGACCCCAGCTCGGCGCGGCGCGTCATGGACATCCTCGCCCAGCTCAATCGCGAGGACGGCATCACCGTTCTCGTGTCGCTGCATCAGGTCGAGTACGCGCTCAACTACTGCGCCCGCACGATCGCGCTGCGCAAGGGCGAGGTGGTCTACGACGGCCCGTCGTCAGCGCTGACACCGCAGTTCCTCGGCGAACTCTACGGCGCCGAGAGCGAAGAGCTTTTCCTGCCGGGCATCGAAGCGGCCCGGCATGCGCCGACGGCGAACCAGAGCCGGGCGACGATCTCGCGCGAGGCCGAGGCCACCATGGCCTGAGACAATCGCGACCGACGAAGTTCCGGCTGCGGCTGCCTTGTGCAGAACGCCGTCTGAACCGCCTTGCGCTGTCATGCGACGCGCGGCGGACGACAGAGAAGACCCAGGAGGGATAGTTCATGCTTCATAAGACGATCGCCGTGGCCGTACTCGGCCTCGCCGTAGCTGCCGGACAGGCCAAAGCCGCCGACGAACTCAACTTCGGCATCATCGCCACCGAGGCGAGCGCCAATCTAAAGAAGACCTGGGAGCCATTCCTGGCCGACATGTCGAAGAAGACCGGCCTCGCCATCAAGGGCTTCTATGCGTCGGACTATGCCGGCGTCATCGAGGCCATGCGCTTCAAGAAGGTGCAGCTCGCCTGGTACGGCAACAAGTCGGCCATGGAAGCCGTCGACCGCGCCGAAGGCGAGATCTTCGTCCAGTCCGTCGACAAGGATGGCAACCCCGGCTACTGGTCGCACATCATCGTGCACAAGGACAGCCCGTTCCAGAAGCTGGAAGACGTGCTCAAGTGTGACAAGAGCCTCGACTTCGGCATCGGCGATCCGAACTCGACGTCCGGTTTCCTCGTTCCGACGACGTTCGTGTTCTCGGCCCGCAACATCGACCCGAAGGCCTGCTTCAAGACCGTTCGCGCAGCCAACCACGAGGCCAACGCGCTCGCCGTCGCGAACAAGCTCGTCAGCGCCGCGGCGAACAACAACGAAAATCTCAATCGCCTGAAGAAGACCTCTCCGGAGAAGGCTGGCCAGATCCGCGTCATCTGGACTTCGCCGCTGATCCCGTCCGATCCGCTCGTCTGGCGCAAGGACCTCGACCCGGCCGTGAAGAGCAAGCTGGAGTCGTTCTTCCTGACCTACGGCACCAAGGAAGAGAGCGAGAAGAAAATCCTCGCCGAGCTCGGCTGGGCTCCCTTCAAGAAGTCCGACAACACCCAGCTGCTGCCGATCCGGCAGATGGAAATCAACAAGTCGATGCTGAAGATCAAGGGCGACGACAAGATCGCCGAGGCCGACAAGAAGGCCCAGCTCGCCGACCTGCAGAAGAAGTTCGACGAAATCGGAAAGCAGCTCGCGGCGCTGAAGAAGTGACGCGGGGACGTTGAGCCGACGTCGACGGCGCGGGCCTCGGGTCCGCGCCGTCCCCTTTACACCGTGCCATTGCAGGACAGGCCAGGATGACCGCTCAAACTTCATCGTCGCATCGGCATGCCGCCGATCTCGCCAGCATCACGGTGCCCAAGGCGCCGATCGGCGAGCGCCTGCGCGGGTGGATCGTCACGGCCGTTCTCCTCGGGCTTCTCGCCTGGTCCTTCGCACCGATCGAAATGTACAAGGCGACTGCGCTGATCACCGACTGGCGCAACATGGCCGAGTTCCTGGAAGGGTTTCTGAAGCCCAATTTCCACGAATGGCGGCAGTATCTCGCCGAGATGGTCGAGACGGTTCAGATCGCCATCTGGGGGACGGCCCTCGCGGTCGTCATCGGCATTCCGTTCGCCATTCTCGCGTCCGCCAACATCTGCCCGCCCTGGATCGTCCAGCCCGTCCGCCGGCTCATGGATGCGACCCGCGCCATCAACGAGATCGTCTTCGCCCTGATGTTCGTCGTCGCGGTCGGACTCGGGCCACTCGCCGGCGTGCTGGCGATTGCGGTGCACAACATCGGCATCATCGCCAAGCTGTTCTCGGAGGCGGTCGAGGCGATCGATCCGCGCCCTGTGGAGGGCATCCGCGCGTCGGGCGCGAGCCGGCTGCAGGAGGTGATCTACGGCGTGCTGCCGCAGGTGCTGCCGTTGTGGTCGTCCTACACCCTCTACCGTTTCGAGACGAACGTCAGGTCCGCCACCGTGCTCGGCATCGTCGGCGCGGGCGGCATCGGGCACTCGCTCTACGAGAACATTCGCGGGTTCGCCTACTCCGAGACGGCGGCGATCATCATCATCGTCGTTGCGACGGTCATGCTGATCGACATGATCAGCGCGCGGGTCCGGGCGCAGCTGGTCTAGCCAGCGGGCCCGGGCGGATCGGTCGGCGGGGAGGCGACGGGCGACCGTCTGCGCACCGGCCTGCCGGAACAATCGGCGGCTCGGCTCGAACGTCGCGCTTGTCCGGCGGCGCATTCGGGTCGATCCTCCCGGGCAATGTCCATTCCAGTCCGTCGAGGAACCGCCATGAGCGACGCCGCCGCCAATCCGACACTCGCGCGCATCCGCACCTACCATGAGGCGCTGACGGCCGTCCGACGCGATATCCACGCGCATCCCGAGCTCGGGCTCGACACGCACCGGACGGCCGACATCGTGGCCGGGCTCCTCGCATCGTGGGGGATCGAGGTGCACCGGATGGTGAAGGGCGCCGCGGTGGTCGGCGTCCTCAGGAACGGCAACGGGCCGAAGGCGATCGGGCTCAGGGCCGACATGGATGCCTTGCCAATCCACGAAGCCACCGGCGCCAACTGGAAAAGCAGCACGCCCGGGGTGCAGCACGCCTGTGGACACGACGGTCACACCGCCATGCTGCTCGGGGCGGCCCGCTATCTCGCGGAGACCAAGGCTTTCACCGGGACGGTGAACTTCATCTTCCAGCCGGGCGAGGAAGGCATGGGCGGCGCGCTCGCCATGCTGGAGGAGGGGCTGCTCGAGAAGTTTCCGGCGGACGAGCTCTATGGGCTCCACAACCGGCCCGGCGCGCCGGTCGGTCACTTCTCGATCACGCCTGGCGCCGCCATGGCGGGGGGCGGGTTCTTCGACATCACGATCACGGGCAAAGGCACGCACGGGGCGTGGCCGAGCAACGGCATCGATCCCGTCATCGCGGCCTGCCACGTCACGACGGCGCTGCAGACGGTCGTGGCCCGTAACCTGTCGCCGCTCGACATGGGCGTGCTCAGCGTGACGCGGATCTCCGGCGGCGATGCCTACAACGTCATCCCGGAGCGCGCCACGATGGGCGGCACGGTCAGGGCCATGAAGCGCGAGACGCTCGACCAGATCGAGGATGCGCTGAAACGGGTGGCAAAGGGTGTGGCAGAAGGGCTCGGGGCCAAGGCATCGGTCGACTACCGGCTGATCTTCGCGCCGTTGCAGAACGCCGCCGAGCCGACCGCGGCCATCGCAGATGCCGCGGCGGAGATCGTCGGCGAAGGTCTGGTCGACCGGAAGAAGCCGCCGGCGGCGGCGTCCGAGGACTTCGCGTTCATGCTGGAGAAGGTACCCGGCGCCTATATCAATCTCGGAAACGGCGAGGGGAGCGCGCCCGTCCACAACGATCGCTACGACTTCAACGACGAGGCGATCCCCTACGGCGCCGCGATGTTCGCGCGGCTGATCGAGAAGCGCCTCGGCTCGACGGCCAATTAGATCGCGTTGCGCTTGCTTTCGGGTGGCCGGCGGCGCTTGCTCTCAGGCATTCTCGGGCAGCGCAGCAACGGGCGGAGCCGAATGCGATGACGGCAGGCGACAGATCTCTTCTCGCGCGCACCGTCGCGGCGCGTGTCGCGGCTCTCGACTGGGACGCCATCACCAGCGAACTCGACCGGAACGGCGCGGCGGTGGCCGGCCCGCTGCTGGCGCCTTCGGAGTGCGAACGCCTGATCGCGCTCTACGCCGAGGACGCGCATTTTCGCAGCCGCATCGTCATGGCGCGACATGGTTTCGGCTCGGGTGAGTACAAATATCTCGACTATCCGTTGCCAGCTCCGGTGCAGGAGTTGCGCGAGGCGCTCTATTCCCGACTGGCACCCATCGCCTCCGACTGGGTTCGACGGATGGGGGCCGAGGCGTCCTTTCCCCCCACCCACGCCGAGTTCCTCGAGCGGTGCCGCGCCGTGGGCCAGGTGCGGCCCACACCGCTGATCCTCAAATACGAAACCGGCGACTACAACTGCCTGCATCAGGACCTCTATGGTGACACCGTGTTCCCGATCCAGGTCGCCATCCTGCTGTCGCGGCCGGCCAGCGATTTCACCGGCGGCGAATTCCTCGTCGTGGAACAGAGGCCGCGGATGCAGTCGCGCCCCGAAGTCGTGGCGCTCGGGCAAGGCGAGGCCGTCATCTTCGCCGTCAACGAACGGCCCGTCGCCGGCAGCCGCGGCGACTACCGGGTTAAGATCCGGCATGGCGTCAGCCGGGTCCGGAGCGGGCTACGGCATACGCTCGGGGTGATTTTTCACGACGCGAGCTGACTGGCGCCCGGCCATCCGCTGTCTGGACATATTCACGGCTCCGGCTATGGTGGCCGCAACCTCGGGCAAGCGAACCGGGAAAAGTTGACCAGGGAGGACGGCATGACCAAACGCGCGCCCATCGGCGTCGGACGGCGGAGTGTACTCAAAGGAACGGCGGCCGTTGCCGCTGCCTCGACGATCGGGTTCCCGTTCGTCTCGAAGGCGCAGAACAAGCCGATCAAGGTCGGCATGGTCACGGTGCTTTCGGGCCGCGTCGCCATTCTCGGCTCGGCTTCGCAGAAGGGTGCCCAGCTCGAGATCGACGCCTTCAACGCCGCGGGCGGACTCGGCGGCCGTCCCATCGAGCTGATCGTCCGCGACAGCAAGGCGAAGCCCGAGGAAGCCGCACGCATCGCGCGCGAGTTCATCAACAGCGAAGGCTGCGAGATCCTGCTCGACGCCGACACGTCGGCGGCTGCGTTCGCGATCCAGGAAATCGCCCGCGAGACGGGCATTCTGACGATCCACACCAACTCGGAAACGTCGTCTCTCACCGCAGATCCGAAGCTGCACGTGCCGACGGCTTTCCGCTCGGCGCGTCAGGGTATCCACGACGCCATCGCCGGCGGCTCCTACGCGGCCGAGGTGTCGAAGGCCAAGAAGCTCAACCGCTGGATGGGCTGCTCGCCGGACTACGCCTACGGGCGCGACAGCAACAAGCTGTTCTTCGAGTACCTGAAGCGCTTCCACAAGGACGCCGAGGTCATCGGCGAAAGCTGGCCGAAGCTCTTCCAGCCGGACTATACGGAGCAGCTGACCAAGATCCTGCAGTCGAAGCCGCAGGCCGTCTATTCGTGCCTGTGGGGCGGCGATCTCACCGCGTTCATCGATCAGAGCAGCATCTATAACCTGTTCGCCCAGACCGAAGTGTTCGCGATCAACATCGCCGACTACGCCGTGCTGACCGCGATCAAGAACCTGCCCAAGGGCATCCACTCCGGCAGCCGCTATCTGGCGACGTTCCCGCCGACGAAGGAGAACGCCGACTGGTCGGCGGGCTATCGCACCAAGTTCAAGGAATATCCGCTGAACTGGTCGTGGGAGAACGCGGCTGGCACGAAGTTCGTGCTCGAAGCGCTCAAGAAGACGAACAGCACGGATTCCAAGAAGCTCGCGGAAGCCATCTCCGGCGCCTCGATCAGCGTGCCCTACGGAGTCGACGGCAAGCTGACGATGCGGGCCGGCGACAACACGCTGATCAACTATCCGACCGGCTGGGGACAGACGATCCAGAAGGATCCGTTCGTGCCGGACGTGAAATCGGTCGACTGGAAAATGATCCTCGATCTCGAGACCGAGTGGAAGAAGACGATGAAATACATCTGAGGACGGCTACGGCCTCAGGATATTGCGGGCGGCGTCGACTGCGCCGCCCGCGCACTTGAACGACCACCCTCTCGACAAGGTGCCACTTGGATCTCAGCGCTCTCGCCAGCTGTCTGATCACGCCGTCGTGCGTCATCACGCAGACCACAAGCGGCCTCATCATCGGCCTGCTGCTCTTCCTCGTGGCTGCCGGGGTCTCCCTGATCTTCGGCGTGCTCAAGGTGGTGAACTTCGCGCACGGCGCGTTCTATATGCTCGGCGCCTATTTCGCCTATACGGCCTACCAGCTTTCCGGGAACTACCTGATCGCGGTGCTGGCGGGCGGCATCGGTGTCGGACTGTTCGGGCTCGTCTTCGAGCGGCTGCTGATCAGCCGGGTCTACGGCTCGCCGGTGCTGATGCAGCTCCTCGTCTGCTATGGCGCCATCCTGATCCTCGACGATCTCGTGAAAATCATCTGGGGCGCCGACTTCCTGTCGTTCGGCATGCCGAGCGCGTTCCAGCAACTGCCGTTCGTCTTTGCCGGGGGCGTGGTCCCGGTCTTCTATCTGTTCCTCATCGTGGTCGCGCTCGCCATCGCGGGGCTTCTCGGGCTGCTCATCTCGAAGACGCGGTACGGCAAGATCGTCAGGGCGGCGGCGGTCAACCCGTCGATGGTCTCGGCGCTCGGCATCAACACGGGCGTCGTCTATGCGAGCGTGTTCGTCCTCGGCGGATTTCTCGCCGGCCTGGCGGGTGGCCTCGCGGCTCCGGTGCGGTCGCTGACCGCCGGGATGGGCACGTCGATCATCATCGAGAGCTTCATCGTCACCGTCATCGGCGGCATGGGATCGGTGGCGGGGGCGCTGGTCGGCTCCATCCTGATCGGGCTCGTTCGCAGTTTCGGCACAATCGGATTTCCGCTCTTCACGGAAGGCCTGATGTTCGTCCTGATGGCCGTGGTGCTCGTGCTCAAGCCCAGCGGCCTCTTCGGCAAGGGAGGCGCATGACATGATGCGCTCGTCCCTGCTTCGCGACAGCCTGATCGCCATCGCCGTCTTCGCCGTGCTCGCCCTGTTGCCGTTCGTCGTGCAGGGCAAGGGGTTCACCGACTTCATGGTGCGGCTCGCGGCGTTCGGCATCTTCGCCACGTCGCTGAACCTGCTCGTCGGCTACGCCGGCATGGAGAGCTTCGGCCACGGGCTGTTCTTCGGTCTCGGCTGCTACAGCTTCGGCCTCATCATGCAGACGTTCCCGGTGTCGATCCCGGTCGCGTTCCTCGCGACGGTCGCGCTCTCGATCGTCGTCGGAACGGTGGTCGGGGCGATCTGCGTGCGTCTCAACGAGATCTATTTCGCGTTCGTGACGCTCGCCTTCCAGATGCTGCTGCACAGCCTCATCATCGCGTGGACGCCGATCACGGGTGGCGACCAGGGTCTTACAGGTGGCATTCCGAGGCCGCCGTTCCTCGGCATCCGGCTCGACGATTACTATCACCTCTACCTGTTCAGCACGGGGCTGCTGGTCGCCTCCCTGCTCGCCATGTACCACATCGTGCAGTCACCGTTCGGCTACACGCTGCGGATGATCCGGGACAACGCGGCGCGGGCGCCGTTCCTCGGCATCAACGTGTTCCGGGTGCGGCTCATGGCGTATGTGATCGCCGGGGCATTCGGCGCCATCGGCGGCATGATCATGAGCCTGTTCGTCTCCGGCGCATTCCCGGACTTCGCCTACTGGACGATCTCCGGCGAAGCGATCTTCATGATCATGCTCGGGGGCATCACGGTGTTTCTCGGCCCGATGGTCGGGGCGGTGATGCTGCTACTGCTCAACGATTTCGTGACCAAGATGACGAGCCACTATGGCCTCGTCCTCGGTATCGTCATCCTGCTCTTCGCGCTCGGCCTCCGGAAGGGGCTGATGGACTTCGCCGCCGATCTCTGGCGCGACCGGCAGACAGCGTCGGGGCCTCGTCCCGACACCGCGGCCAAAGCCGTCACCAGCGCACCAGCCCGGGCCGGGGAGTAGACCGATGCTGAAGATCGAGGGCCTGAGCAAGTCGTTCGGCGGCGTGGCTGCGACCAACGACGTCTCGCTGCATTTTCCCAAGGGTTCGCTGACGGCTGTGATCGGGCCGAACGGGGCCGGCAAGACCACATTCTTCAACCTCATCACCGGCGCCTTCAAGCCGGATCGGGGCCGCATCCTGCTCGACGGCGACGACATCGCCGGACTGTCGCCGCCCGAGATCGTCCGGCGCGGCATCGGGCGCGCGTTCCAGATCGCGCGGATCTTCCCGACCTTGACCGTGCGTCAGGCGGTGCTCGGCGCCGTCCACGCGCACCGCAACCAGCACCGCATCATCGCCAAGCGCTTTCCGATGTCCGGGAGCGGCGACCGGGCCGAACAGGTGATCGCGCTGGCCGGATTGACGGCCAAGGCGGATACCCTGTCGCGCAATCTCAGTCACGGTGACCAGAAGCTGCTCGATATCGCGCTGGCGCTCGTGCTCGAGCCGCGCGTGCTGCTCCTCGACGAACCCACCGCCGGCATGGGGCCGGAAGAGCGTTGGGCAATGATCGATACCGTGCATCGCATGTGGGAGCTGGAGCGGATGACGCTCATCTTCATCGAGCACGACATGTCGATCGTCTTCAAGATCGCGCAGTCCGTGCGCGTACTCAGCTACGGCCGCGTTCTCGCCGAGGGGACACCCGACGAGATCCGGCGGCACCCCGAGGTCATCAAGGCGTATCTGGGAGACGAGTTCGAGGCGAGCCAGGCATGACGACCACCGACCGCGAAATCATGGCCACCGAAGGCATCAACGTCTTCTACGGAAGCAGCCAGATCCTGTTCGACGTCTCCGTCTCGGTGACCGAGGGCCAGACCATGGCGCTGCTCGGTCGCAACGGCGCCGGTAAATCGACGACGCTGAAAGCGATCGCGGGGCTTGCGCCGCCGAAAACCGGAAAGGTCCGCATTCTCGGGCGCGAGTTGCAGCGGCGGCGCCCGCACGTCATCGCGCGCGCGGGGCTCGGCTATGTGCCCGAGGATCGGCAGGTGTTCCCCGAGCACACGGTCGAGGACAATCTGCTGATCGGCGAGAAGAAGGGGCCGAACGGCGAGGACTATTGGACCGTCCGGCGCATCTACGACATGCTGCCGCTGCTCGAGCCGCTCAAGGATCGCTTCGCCGGTCGCCTCTCCGGCGGCGAACAGCAGATGCTGACCATCGGCCGGACGTTGATGGGCAACCCCGTCGGCCTGCTGCTCGACGAGCCGAGCGAGGGTCTGGCTCCCGTCATCGTGCAGCAGATCGGCGCGCTTCTGAGGAAGCTCCGGGACATGGGCGTCACGGTCCTGCTGGCGGAGCAGAACATGCACTTCTGCCTCGGCATCGCCAGCCATGCGACCGTGATCGACAAGGGGCAGATCGTGTTCCGCGACACCATCGAGGCGCTCAGGGCCAACGAGGATGTGAAGGCGCGCTATCTGGCCCTTTGAGACCAGACCGCCTATATGCGTTGACTATGGTCGTCGCCACACGTTCTGCGACGGACGTCCCTTGGCGCATGGAGAGCCCGATGAAATCCCTCGCCATCCTTCTCGTCGCCGCAACCGCCCTTGCTGCCGTTCCGAGCGCTGACGCCCGCGACTACCGACGGAAAGCCTATCGCGACGGCGACGGTTCGCGCGGGTACGAGCGACGGCCATCGCGCCGTTCCTCCACGGTCGATCGCCAAGGCAACTGCCAGCGCGACACCGGCCGGCCGATGAATTCGCTCCGTTTGAACCACCAATGCGACCGGGAAGAGTTCTGGGCGCGGTTCAACGACTACGGCGACAGCCGCCGCTAGTCCGATCGCGGCGCGCATCTCGCCCCTCCGCGCACCCCGGGCGCTGTCGACAAGGCAGCGCGAAGGCGCTATCTGCGGCGCATCATGCTGCACATCAACGAGATCACCTATCGGATCGAGGGGAAGCCGATCCTCGAAGGCGCGACCGTCGCGATCCCGACAGGGCACAAGGTGGGCCTCGTCGGGCGCAACGGCGCCGGAAAGTCGACGCTCATCCGGCTGATCGTCGGCGAGATCGCGCCGGACGACGGGACGATCAGCACCGCCAACGGGGCGCGGATCGGGTATGTGGCGCAGGAAGCGCCCGGAGGCGACGACAGCCTGATCGACTGGGTGCTCGCCGCCGACCGGGAGCGTGCGCAGCTGATTGCTGCGGCGGAGATCGCGACTGACGCCGACGAGATCGCGGCCATTCACGAGCGGCTCAACGACATCGACGCGCACTCGGCGCCGTCTCGTGCCGCGCAGATCCTGTCGGGCCTCGGTTTCGACGAAGCGGCACAGCGGCGCGCCTGCCGCGAATTCTCCGGCGGCTGGCGGATGCGCGTGGCGCTGGCGTCGGTCCTGTTCCTCGAGCCGGAGGTGCTCCTGCTCGACGAGCCGACCAACTACCTCGATCTCGAGGGCACGCTCTGGCTCGAGAGCTATCTCAAGGCCTATCCGCATACCGTGATCATGGTCAGCCACGACCGCGATCTGCTCAATCGCGCCGTCGGGCATATCGTGCATCTCGATCGGGGTCGCCTCACGCTCTACGCGGGCGGCTACGACGCCTTCGAGGACGCGCGTCGCGAGAAGCAGCGGCTCGATCAGAAGCTGCAGAAAAAACAGGACGACCAGCGCCGCCATCTCGAAGCGTTCATCACCCGCTTCAAGGCCAAAGCCAGCAAGGCGGCGCAGGCCCAAAGCCGGGTCAAGGCGCTCGCCCGGATGCAGCCGATCGCGGCCGAAGTCGAGGACCGGGTCGTGCCGTTCAGTCTGCCCGCGCCCGACAGGCTGCTTGCCAGCCCGATCATCAATCTGGAACGCGCCAGCGTCGGCTATGCGCCCGACGCGCCGATCCTCACCCGGTTGAGCCTCCGGATCGACCAGGACGACCGGATCGCGCTGCTCGGCCAGAACGGCAACGGCAAATCGACGTTCGCCAAACTGATCGCCGGACGGCTCGCTCCCCTGGCGGGTGACGTGCGGCGCGCGCCGAAGCTCGACGTCGGGTACTTCGCGCAACACCAGCTCGACGATCTCGACTCCGAGCTCTCGCCCTTCGATCAGGTGACGCGCCTGATGCCGACCGCCACCGAGGCCGAGCGGCGGAGCCGCCTCGGCACCTGGGGGTTCAGCGCCGACAAGGCCGACACCAAGGCCCGGAACCTCTCGGGTGGGGAGAAGGCGCGCCTCCTGATGGCGATGACCGCCTTCCACAAGCCCCACCTCCTCATCCTCGACGAGCCGACGAACCACCTCGACGTCGACAGCCGCGAGGCGCTGGTCTACGCCCTGAACAGCTACGAGGGCGCCGTGATCCTGATCAGCCACGACCGCCACCTGATCGACGCATCGGCCGACCGGTTGTGGGTCGTCAAGGACGGCACCGTCCGTAGCTTCGACGGCGACATGGAGACATACCGGTCGGAGCTGCTGGCCGAGCGAGGGGGGCGGCCGCGCGCCCAGAACACCGATCGTGCCAATGCCGAGGCCCGCGCATCGCGCGCCGACCAGA
>JBGSJD010000343.1:0-4880 GCA_041742195.1 Hyphomicrobiaceae bacterium | reverse complement strand
CCGGGCGTGGCCTCGCAACGGGCCTGTCGCGTCGGCGTGAGGCGCCGGACCTCTCCGAGGCGCCAATAGCTGTTCCCCCGATAGCGTCCGTAGTCACGCGTCTCCTCGCCAATTCCGATGGCAAGAGCGGCTATCGCACGATCGTCGTCGGTAGCACGCCGCAGATCGATGGTTCCAGTGAGGCCGCCGCGATCGCGATGGATCTGTCGGGCCGTGGCCGGGACGTCGTGCTGGTCGAATGCAGCGCGGACGGCCAGGGCCTCTCCGCCATGCTCGACGTTCGCGCAACTCCGGGTTTTGCCGAACTGCTCACGGGCGCGGCGTCCTTCGAGGATGTGATTGCGATCGTGCCCGCCAGCACGCTGCATGTCATCCCGGCGGGCCGTCGCAAACCGGGAGCCGAGTTCGATGCGAATCGCCTGAACCTGACGCTCGACGCGCTCGACGAAGCATACGGTGATGTCGTCATCACAGGCAGCCATGCCGAAGTGCGCGCCTTGTTCGAGGCGATCGAGGGACGCATCGATGCGGGCGTACTGGTTGGGCCTGCGTCTGCGGACGCCAGCGAAGAGGCCGATGGGCGTTTCCTCGGCTTCGAAGTGTCCGAGATTGACGTCCTTCATCTGCAGCCGTCGCAGCCTGACACGGCCGGCCGTCGATTCACGGACACGCAACGGGCGCTGTCGGGTGCCGCAGGCGCCGCCTAGCCGACAGGTGCCGGACGATTCCCGTCCGCGGTCGCGAGAGATCGAATGAAAACGGCGGCCCCATCGGAGCCGCCGTTTTGTTTGACCGTGGCGGGCGACGTTCTGACGGCGGCTAGGCCTGCGTCTTCCTGCGCCGAACCGTGGTGCGGACGACCGCCGGTGCCGTCTCGCCGCCGAGGCTGGCGGCACTCTCGGCTTCCGATTTGATCACGGGAGGAACGACGGGCCCGGGCGCCATGGACCCGGAGGACTGGTGCGGCTCGAAGCCGGACTCGGGAGCCTCGGAGTCGGACTCGTTGTCGTCGTCGGACGTCTCGGCCGACATCGCCGGCATGGACTCGTCCATTTCGCGTGGACGTCGATTGCGCTCGTCGCGATCAAAGCCGGACGGACGCGGCGTGCGTCCGACACGGGCGATCTGCGCCTGCAGCGTATCGATATCGATGAAGTGATCCGCGGCACGACGCAGGTCGTCGGCGACCATGGCCGGCTGCGTCTCGATGGTCGAGATCACCGTGACGCGCTTGCCCAACTGTTGCAGCGCGTGAACGAGGCTGGAGAAGCTCTGCTCGCCGGAGAAGAGGATGATGTGGTCGGCCTTGTCCGCGAGCCGCATGGCGTCGACGGCGAGTTCCACGTCCATGCTCGTCCGGAAACGACGTCGCCCGGTCGAATCGGTGTAGCCGCGCGCGGGCTTGGTCACCATCGTGTAGCCGTTGTAATCGAGCCAGTCGGCCAGCGGCCTGAACGTCGAGAATTCCTGATCCTCGACGATGGCCGTATAGTAAAGGACGCGGATCAAATGGCCCTGGTTCCGCAGATGCTCGAGGAGCTTGCGATAGTCGATTTCGAAGCCGAGGGCTCGCACCGTGGCGTGCAAATTCGGCCCATCGATGAAGGCGAAGGTGCGCTCGCCGCGATGATTAGTCAATTTCAGCATCCCTTTACGTGAGAACAGAAGGCGCGTCGTATAGAGCACGCACCAGCGCACGACAATACCGCAACAGCAAGCAAGCCTTGCGGATTCCAGGTACGATCACGGACGGTCAGCCGCGTGATCCGCAGCCGCCCGTACAGGCGCCGTACTCGTCCATCAAATCCAACACCCACAATATATGTGGGGTCTGCTCGAGTATGACAACAGGATATTGGCGGAAGACTTGTTCGAAAAGTGCCTGCAATAGACCCGGTTAGCTGGCGTTCGAGGTCGAGTCTGCGGCAGGAGTACGCAGGTGACTGCCGATGTCCGCCCCCGGCTACCGGCGCGGCGACACCGACGCAGTCGACCCGTTTGCACGCGGTGACGATGTGTTAACGATATCGGCACTTCGTAGGCTCGACGAGGGGCTTCCGGCGGCATGGCGGCCGGAATTTTGGATAGCGGCAGGGGCTTCCCCGCAGAATTCCAGGAAAGTTGCGCGCGCGATGAGGTTATCCGTCGTTTCCTGTCTGAAGGCAGTCCTCTCCGGGCTCTACGTAACGCGCCTGGACCGGGCTTTGGCGGGGCTTACATCCGGTGTCGGCGTCGTCTTCATGCTGCATCGCGTCCGGCCGGCGGAACTGGCGACCAAGGGGCCGAACCGCATTCTCGAGGTGACGCCTGAGTTTCTCGACGAGATCATCGTCCTGACGCGGCGTCTCGGCTACGACATCGTCTCCCTCGACGACGCCCATGCGCGGCTGAAGGGCGGCGAGTTCGATCGCCCGTTCGCCTGTTTCACGCTCGACGATGGGTATCGCGACAATCGCGATCATGCGCTGCCGGTGTTCCAGCGTCACAAGGCGCCGTTCACGGTCTTCGTGCCCTCCGATTTCGCTGACGGGCGCGGCGATCTCTGGTGGGTCAAGCTTGAGGCAGTCATCGAGGCCGTCGAGTCTGTCGATGTGCGACTGGACGGCGTGCATCATCGTCTGCCGACGGCGACCCGCGAGCAGAAGGACGCCGCGTTCTCCCGCATCTACTGGTGGCTGCGCGACATTCCGGAGCATGCCGCACGCGCCTTCGTCACCGAGCTTTGCGCGCGCACGGGCCTCGACCTTTCGAACCTTTGCAGCGAGTCCATCCTGTCGTGGGGCGAACTGCGCGACCTCGCCCGCGACCCCCTCGTCACGATCGGAGCCCATACGCGCCGTCATCTGGCGCTCGCCAAGCTCTCACGTGCCGAGGCCATGCTCGAGATCGCGGAGGGTCATGCCCGCCTCGAGAAGGAACTCGGCCGAAGGATCCATCACTTCAGCTATCCCTACGGCGACGAGGCCAGCGCCGGCCCCCGCGACTTCGAGATCGTCCGCGAGGCCGGCTTTAGGACCGCGGTCACGACGCGCAAGGGGGTGCTGCATGCAGCCGATAGCGCGTCACCGTTCGGTCTGTGCCGCCTGTCCCTGAACGGCGACTACCAGAAGGCGCGATACGTGCAGGTCCTGATGTCCGGCTTGCCGTTCGCGATCCTGAACGTCGCCGGTCGCCTGCGCCCGGCGGGGAGTGGGCTGTCCGGTCTCACCCGTTTCGGTCGCTCTCGCGTCGCGCATACATCCAACTGACGATCACACCCGCGACCGGCACCCATGCCAGGCCGGCGACGGCGTAGTAGAAGAACTGCACCACGCCACCGGCATTTGGGAGCATCGCCGCGGCGAGCAGCATTGCGGCGAACACGTAGATCGTCAGGAACACGACGAGCGCCATCGTCCCGAGGAGGGCACGAGTCGTGGGCCGCTGGGACTGGGAAGCAGACATGGGTAGCCCTTTCGCGTGGGGCGATCGTGGTTGGTCCTGTGCTGAGTAGCCTGTCTTGGCCGTCTCGGACCAGTGCCGGCGCGATTTGACGCGTTTCGGAACAGCGATCTCTGCGGCGACCGAGCGCCCGCTTGGGCTCCCGTTGTGCCGGAGGCGCACGGTTGCTAGCGATGTGCCGGAGGCGCGTCGTCACTAGCAATGTGCCGGAGGCGCACGCGCGATCGTGGCGGCCTCCAGCACATGACGTTCGGGACCAGGCTCGACGTCGTCGACGGAGCGTCCCGCAGAACCAACCGGGCCTCTCGACCCGTAACTGATCGCTAGCAGCATTCCATGGCGATCTGATGTCGATCGCGACCGCGCCATCGCAACGCATTGCAGGTGGCGACTGACGGACCTAGGTCGAGGCATCGACCGTCGCGAAGGAGCAGCGAGTGGCTTTTGCCGGAACGGACACGCGTCGCCATGCCGTGGGCGATGCAACGGATACGCGGGCCCTGGAGATCTGGCTGATCGTGGTGGCCGCCATGGTGGCCCTGACTGCCGTTGTCGGTGCGGCCACACGCCTCACGGGCTCAGGCCTGTCGATCACGGAGTGGCAGCCCATCATGGGGGTGATCCCGCCGCTCTCCGACGCCGACTGGCAGGACGCGTTCGCGAAGTACAAGCAGATCCCCCAATATATCGAAGTCAACCGCGGCATGAGTCTGGCGGCGTTCAAATCGATCTTCTGGTGGGAATGGGCACACCGGCTGATCGCGCGCGCCATCGGCGTCGTCTTTCTGGTGCCGTTTCTGGTTTTCCTTGCCACGGGGCGCATTCCGGGCTGGCTCGCGCCTCGTCTCGTCGTGCTGTTCCTGTTGGGTGGCCTCCAGGGCACTATCGGTTGGCTGATGGTCCAGTCCGGCCTCGTCGGCCGCGTCGATGTGAACCCGCTGAAACTCGCCCTCCATCTCGGTTGCGCCGTTCTGATCTTCGCGCTGATCATATGGACCGCGCTCGAACTCAACGGACGGCGAAACCCGTCGCGGATCAGGCTCGCGACCGTGACGTCAGGCCACGTGTGGCTGGCGACGAGCCTCGTGGCGCTGATTTATCTCCAGGTGATCTCCGGTGCGCTCGTCGCGGGCCACAAGGCGGGCCTCACCTACAACACATGGCCGCTGATGGACGGCCGTCTCGTTCCGGACGGTGTACTGCGGCTGTCGCCCTGGTGGGCGAACATCTTCCAGAACATCGCCACCGTGCAGTTCAACCATCGCATGCTGGCTTATCTGATCGTCGGGCTCGGCCTCTGGCAGGCTGTGCGATTGGCGCGCGCGGCCGACGACGAACGTGTCCGCGCATCGTCGTCCTGGCTGGCGGCGGGTCTCCTTGCGCAGATGGCGCTCGGCATCTGGACCCTCCTCGCCTGGGTGCCCCTGTCCCTCGGCGTC
>JBGSJD010000342.1:0-1609 GCA_041742195.1 Hyphomicrobiaceae bacterium | reverse complement strand
GCCGGCCGGTATGATGCCCAACTCCTCCTGTGCGCGGGCGAGCGCCACCTCGACGTCGAGCCAGGCCTGCCAGCGGCTTTCCTGCGCGTAGAGAGAGCGGAGGCCCGGATCGTTCGAGCGGGCGGCGGTCGGCAGGGCATCACTCATGGCGGCGGCTCCAGTCCGTGCGAGATGTCACAACGCGTTCGCCACGCTGTCGCGACGGATGAGGTCGGCGCGCCAGGCAATGGCGATGCAGAGGGTGAGCAGGATGCCCGTCGTGACCATGATCAGTGCCGTCGACGCGTAGCCGATGCGCGGAATCATGACACCGGCGACGAGAAGGCCAAGCGGCAAGGTGTAGATCGCCAACATGCGCACGCCCATGATGCGGCCCCGATAGCGCTCTTCGGAGGTGCGCAAGAGCATGATGGCGAGCGTCACCATGCTGAGGCTCTGGGCGCAGCCGGCGACGACGAGCAGGGCCATCGCAACGGGAAGCGACGGCGTCATGACGAAGCCGAGCAGGCTCGCGTACCAGACCATCGTCGTCGCCATCATGAACCGCGCCGGGGCGACGCGCGCGCCGATGATGCTCAGCGCCAGCGAGCCGATCAACGCGCCGGATGCGAAACTCGCAACCAGAACGCCAAGGCCCGACTGATCGAGCTTGAAGACGTCGCGCGCGATGTAGGGCATGAGCCCGCCCGTCAGCGGAAACGCGGTCAGATTGACCAGGGCTGCGAGGCTCATCGCGGCGAGCAGGCGCGGCGTCCGCCAGACGTAGGCGAGACCGTCCGTCAGCTCGACCCACGGCGAGGGCCGGACCACGTGGGTCTGATCGGGCGCGGACGGTTGTGGCTTGGCGCGGCCGCCCGTCACCAGAAGCGTCAGGAGTGCGCCCGCGAGATAGATCGTCGTGACGGCGACGTAGGCCGGCGCCATGCCGTAGGACGCGATCAGGCCCGCGCCGGCCAAGGCACCGGCGATACGGGCCGAGTCCTGCGTCGTCCGCGAGATGCCCATGGCCGAGACCAGATGAGCGGGCGGCACGGTGGCTCCGACGAGCGCACTGCGCATGCCGATATCCGACGGCCGGACGAGCCCCGACAGAGCCGCAACGGCGAGGACGAGCATGGGCTCGAGGCGGTCCACCAGGGCCAGCGTGAGAAGTATGGCGGCACAGGCGGCGTAGAACAGCCGCATCATGGCAAGCAGATTGCGCAGGCCGATGCGGTCGCCGATCATGCCGAGAACCGGCGACACCAGCGTGCCGACGAACTGCAGCGAGCCGAACACGGTGAGCCACAGGACGGAGCCTGTCTCGACCAGCACGTACCAGCCGAGAATGAGCGTCTCCATCTCCAGCGCCCAGGCCGTCAGAAGATCGGCGGGCCACTGGAAACGGTAGCTTCGCGTGCGGAATGGCGCCAGAGCGGCAGGACCGCTCATGGCAGGAAAGCTCGAGGCATACGTGGCGTTCCGTCCCGGTCGGCCGGCCGTTCAAGCGGCGCGGCTCACGTCTTGTAAGTTCTGGTGTGCCCGGAGGCGCTATTCGGCGGCCGTCCGTCGCGTCGACGCCGCGGCCGGCCACTCCGGACGATCGCTGCCGAGGCGCGGGGTCGGGCGG
>JBGSJD010000341.1:0-3472 GCA_041742195.1 Hyphomicrobiaceae bacterium | reverse complement strand
CTCCTCTACTACATGCGCGGCGAACCGACCCCAGTGCGCGCCTGGCGCTCCGGTCCCCTCCCCCTCGATCACTACGAACTCACCCGCCCGTTTTCCGATGCGACCGAGACCCCTGTCTTGCTGGTCTCGCTGCGCGAGGATCGCGCCCGGATCACCTCGCGCTTCGCCAATGCCGAAACCATGAGCGACGAGCGCCTGCCGGCCGGGCTCGGCACGCCGCGCCCCGTGCGCTATATCCGCCTCGACGGCTGGCGCGGCAACTGATGCATCCTGACCGCGCCCGGTCAGCATCCCCAAGGGAGACGATCATGACACTCAAGGGACGTACCGCCGTTGTCACCGGCTCCACCTCCGGCATCGGGCACGCCATCGCCTGCGCACTGGCCGAGGCTGGGGCCAACGTGGTCGTGAACGGCCTCGGCACCGAGGCGAGCAACGCCGACGCCATTCGCCAGGTCGCCGCCCACGGCACCCGCGTCGCCTTCGACGCCGCCGACATGCTCCGCCACAACCAGATCGCCGAGATGATCGCCAAGGCCGAGCGCGATCTCGGCTCCGTCGACATCGTCGTCAACAACGCCGGCATCCAGCACGTCTCTCCGATCGAGGAGTTCCCGATCGAGAAGTGGGACGCCATCATCGCGATCAACCTGTCGTCGTCGTTCCACACCATCCGCGCCGCGCTGCCGGGCATGAAGCGCCGCAACTGGGGCCGCATCATCAATGTCTGCTCGGCCCACTCGCTGGTCGCCTCGCCGTTCAAGGCGGCCTACGTCGCGGCCAAGCACGGTCTGGCCGGCCTGACCAAGGTCGTGGCGCTCGAGGTGGCCGAGACGAACGTCACCGTGAACGCCATCTCGCCGGGCTTCGTCTGGACGCCGCTGGTCGAAAGGCAGATCCCCGATCTCGCCAGGTCCCAGGGCATCACCGAGGACGCGGCGAAGAAGCAGGTGCTCGCCTCCCAGCCGACGGGCCGCTTCGTATCGGTCGAGGAGGTCGGCGCGCTGGCCGCGTTCCTCGCCTCCGACGCGGCGCGCTCGATCACCGGCGCCAACTACTCGATCGACGGCGGCTGGGTGGCCCGCTGACCGTCGACCATCGCGTGCCAAACGCGTAAAGGGCGGACCGCACCGGGTCCGCCCTTCGTGTTTGTCGATCGATCCGTAGCCGGATCTCAGGTCTGCGGCTGTGGCTCCAGCCCGCCCGCATCGGGCTCCTCGCGCGGCGGGCGCTGGCGCCCGGCCACCGGCACAGCCGAGCCCATCGGCCCTTTCGATTCCTCGTCGTCGTCCTTGCGCACGATCTTCTCGCCGGCAAGAAGCTGGCGAATCTCTTCGCCCGTCAGCGTCTCGTACTCCAGCAGCGCCTGCGCGACGGCCTCGAGGCCCTGACGGTTGTCGGTGAGGATGCGACGCGCGTCCTCGTAACCCGTCGCCACAAGCCGTCGGACTTCGGCGTCGATCTTCTGCGCCGTCGCCTCGGAGATGTTCGTGTGCTTCTGCATCGACATCCCGAGGAACACTTCCTCCTGATTGTCGCCGTACATCACGGTGCCAAGCTCGTCCGAATAGCCGAGCCGCGTCACCATGGCCCGCGCCATCGCCGTCGCCTGCTGGATGTCGCCGGAAGCGCCCGAGGTGATGTTCTCCTTGCCGAAGGTCAGCTCCTCGGCGACGCGCCCGCCCATCGCGACCGCGAGCTGCGAGGTGTATTCGATGTACTTCATCGAGTAGCGGTCGCCTTCCGGCAGGAACTTCACCATGCCGAGCGCCCGCCCGCGCGGGATGATCGTCGCCTTGTGCACCGGGATGCCGGCCGGCACCTTGAGACCCACCACTGCGTGGCCCGCCTCGTGGTAGGCCGTCAGCCGCTTCTCGTCCTCGGACATGGCCATCGACTTGCGCTCGGCGCCCATCATGACCTTGTCCTTGGCGTCCTCGAACTCGGACTGCGTGACAAGACGCTTGTTGCGCCGCGCGGCAAGGAGCGCCGCCTCGTTGACGAGGTTCGCGAGATCGGCGCCCGAGAAGCCCGGCGTACCGCGCGCGATGATGCGCGGATCGACGTCCGGCGCCAGCGGCACCTTCTTCATGTGGACGCGCAGGATACGCTCGCGGCCGTTTACGTCCGGGTTCGGCACCACGATCTGGCGATCGAAGCGGCCGGGGCGCAGCAGCGCCGGGTCGAGCACGTCCGGCCGGTTCGTGGCCGCGATGATGATGATGCCTTCGTTGGCCTCGAAGCCGTCCATCTCGACGAGCAACTGGTTGAGCGTCTGCTCACGCTCGTCGTTGCCGCCACCGAGACCCGCGCCGCGATGCCGTCCGACAGCGTCGATTTCGTCGATGAAGATGATGCACGGCGCATTCTTCTTCGCCTGATCGAACATGTCGCGCACGCGGCTGGCGCCGACGCCGACGAACATCTCGACGAAGTCCGAGCCGGAGATGTTGAAAAACGGCACGTTCGCCTCGCCTGCGACGGCGCGCGCGATCAGCGTCTTGCCCGTTCCCGGCGGACCGACCAGCAGGCAGCCGCGCGGGATGCGCCCGCCGAGCCGCTGGAACTTCTGCGGATCGCGCAGGAACTCGACGATCTCCTGCAGGTCCCCCTTGGCCTCGTCGACGCCGGCCACGTCATCGAAGGTGACGCGCCCGTGCCGCTCGGTCAGCAGTTTGGCCTTGGATTTCCCGAACCCCATGGCGCGCCCGCCGCCCGACTGCATCTGGCGCATGAAGAACACCCAGACAGCAATCATGAGCAGGATCGGGAACCACGAGGCCAGCAGGCTGAGCAGCGACGGCACGTCCTCGTCGGGCGTCCGCACGTTGATCTTCACGCCCTGCGACTCGAGATCCTTGATCACGTCGCCCTGGTTGTTCGGGCCAAGCGTGGTGAACGAGCGCGACTTGTCTGAGAACTGGCCCGAGTATCGATTACCCTGAACCAGCACTTCGTTGATGTTGCCCGCTTTGACCTGCGCCCGGAACTCGCTGTAGCCGATCTCGTTGGCCCGGCGGTTCTGAACGGGGTTTTGGAACAGATTGAACAACGCGAACAGCAGCAGGCCGATGACGACCCAGATCGCGAAGTTCCTGAAATGCGAGTTCATCGATGTCCCTTCCTGGGGCGCGCTTCGACAGCCGCGCGATGCTCGGGAGCCGGCCTGAGTGATCCTTGTGGGATCGGCCCCGGCAAACCTGCCCGGCTAACATAGGGACGTGCAGGACTCTTGCCAAGTTGTCGCGATGGTCTCAGCACCCCTCTCATGATGCCTATCGATCCTCTCCGGCCCGGTCACTGCGAATGGTCAATGGCCGAAAACCGTCCACCAGGGGCCAACCAACGGAAATCGATGACATTTTGGAGATCGTCGGCCCGTCCGGCAGCTTCGGCGCCGGCGAGACACTGCGGCAACGCGACCAGACGCGCACCCGACCACACCGCCGGCAAGGTCGCGAGCGCCCGCCTC
>JBGSJD010000340.1:0-2431 GCA_041742195.1 Hyphomicrobiaceae bacterium | reverse complement strand
GCTTCGAGACGGCGCTCTCCGCGTCGGCGAGATCGCCGAAATGGCGGGCGCCGGTCGGACAGGCGCGGACGCAGGCGGGCTGGCGATCCTCCGGCGCGAGCGTCTCGTTGTAGATCCGGTCGACGCAGAGCGTGCACTTCTTCATGACGCCTTGGGTGTAGTCGTATTCGCGCGCGCCATAAGGACAAGCCCACGAGCAGAGCTTGCAGCCGATGCACGTGTCCGGATTGACGAGGACGATGCCGTCCTCGGCGCGCTTGTAGCTGGCGCCGGTCGGACAGACCGTGACGCAGGCCGGCGTTTCACAGTGGAGGCACGAGCGCGGGAAGTTGACCGTGCGGCTCTCAGCCCCCTCCCCTGCCTCGTAGGAATGGACACGGTTGAGCCACGTGCCATGCGGGTCGGCGCCGTAGGCGTCCTCGTCGGTGAGTGGGCCTGAATAGCCGCCCGCGTTCCATTCCTTGCAGCTCGTCGCGCACGCGTGACAGCCGACGCAGGTGTCGAGGTCGATGACGAGGCCAAGCTTCTTCTTGGTCGTGGCCGGAAGGGCGGTCATCAGCGCCTCCCGACGACGGAGCGCGGCATCGTGAGCGGCTCGAAGCGTGGACTGGTGCCGAGTGGCTCGGCGTCGGCCTTCTCGATGCGCACGCGGAGATCGTACCAGGCGGCCTGGCCGGTCACCGGATCGCTGTTCGAGAAGCGGTAGCCGCCGTCGCGCTCCGGCAGGAGTTCGCCGATCAGGTGGTTCAACAGGAAGCCCTTCTCCGCCTCCGGTGCGTCCTTGTCGAGTGCCCAGGCGCCGGATCGCTTGCCGATCGCGTTCCACGTCCAGACGGTCTCGGAGTTGACGCCGTCCATGAGTTTCACCTGCGCCTTGACGCGCCCCTGATGGCTGGTGATCCAGACCCAGTCGTCGTCGGCGACGCCGATCTCGGCGCCCTTGGCGCGGGCCATGTAGAGGCGGTTCGCCGCCGTGATCTGGCGGAGCCAGGCGTTCTGCGAGCCCCACGAGTGGTACATGTGCATCGGTCGCTGCGTGATGGCGTGCATCGGGAACTTGGTGAGGTCGACGAGCTGGCCCTCGAAGGGCTCGTACCAGAACGGGATCGGATCGAAGTAGGTCGCGATCCGCTCGCGATGGCTCGCCGGTGGCTGCACCGCGCCATGGCCGTCGGCTGCGAGACGGAAGCGCTGGAGCGGCTCGCAATAGAGTTGCATCACCAGACGGTCGGTGCTCTCGAGGAAGCCTGACTTGTGAGCCCAGTCGACATAGCCCCGGTTCCAGAGCTTGAAGTAGCGCTGATCGTGGGGGAGCGGGTGGTGGTGGAAACCGCCATTGGCGATGTAGCGGTCGAGCTGGTCCTTGTTCGGCTCGCCCTTGGCGAAGCTCTCGCCGTCCTTGCCCCGCCAGCCGGCGAGAGGCCCCACGCCGGGGCCGCGCTCGTGATTGACGATGTAATCCGGGTAGCCGCCCGGATAGCGGCGCGAGCCGTCCGGATTGGTGAGGCCGGGGAGTGCCAGACGCCAGCCGAGGTCGAGCAGCACGTCCTGGAAGGGGCGCACATCGCGATCCGGCTCGACGACCGGGTGGCGGATGGCGTCGGCCGGACCGTCAGCGTCGGAGATCGGCCGGTCGAGGAGCGAGATGCAGTCCCAGCGCTCGAGATAGGTCGTGTCCGGGAGGATCAGGTCGGCGTAGGGCACCATCTCGGAGAAATAGGCGTCCGAATAGATGATGTGAGGAATACGATATTCGCCCGTCGTCTCGTCGATCGCCGTCAGGTGGTCCATCACCGCCGGCACGTTCATCGACGAGTTCCAGCTCATGTTCGCCATGTACATGAACAGGGTGTCGATCGGGTACGGATCGCCGTTGGCCGCATTGGTGATGACCATGTGCATCAGACCATGGGCGGCGATCGGCGCGTCCCAGGAGTAGGCCTTGTCGATGCGCTGGGGCGTTCCGGCGTCGTCGATCAGGAGATCCTCGGGCGCCAGCGGAAAGCCGAGCTGCGGACCCGGCAACGGCGTGTTCGGCTTCACCTCGCCGGGCTTGCCGCGCGGCTTGATGCGCGGCGGATTGGACTTCGGATAGGGCGCCTTGATGCGGAACGAGCCGGGCGTCTCGATGGCGCCGAGCAGCATCTGCAGGACGTGCAGCATGCGGCACGTCTGGAAGCCGTTGGCGTGGGCCGAGATGCCGCGCATCGCATGCATGGCGACCGGGCGGCCGACCATCTTCTCGTGACGCCGGCCGTGCCAGTCGGTCCAGGGCTGATCGATCACGACCGGATTGTCGAAGGCGGCGGCGGCGAGTTCGGTGGCGATGCGGCGGATCTGGGAGGCGGGCAAGCCGGTGCGCCGCGCCACCTCGTCGGGCGCGAACTCGGGCGCGAGGTAGCGCCGCGCGATCATCTCGAAGACTGGGCGG
>JBGSJD010000339.1:0-19060 GCA_041742195.1 Hyphomicrobiaceae bacterium | reverse complement strand
GATGCGCATCGCTGAGACTGGTGACACCGCCGCCGATGGCGAGCCGCTCGTAGTCGTCGGCCGGCGCCAGAGCCTGCGCCCGGGCGACGATCTCGTCGATCCGGAGATGCCCGGCCACATCCAGATAGGCGCGCGCCGCTTCGTCGATGACAGCACGCCCCCGAGCCGAAATCGCGAGAATGTCCGGCGTCGCGGCCAGCAGAGGCAGTCGCGCAAGATCGGCCGCGAGAGCTTCCGGCACCCCGCTCGCCGAAAGCTTTTCCCCGTCGGCCGCCATTCGTGCCCGGGTCGCGGGGGGGAGATCAGCCGAAAGCCCACCCCGGACGGCCTGCGCCGCCGCGATCAGTCGATCGATGGTCTGGGCGAGCGGCTGCTCGGCGACGCCGTCGCCCATCAGCCGGGCAACAGCCGCGACCAGAGCCGATTGCACCGTCTCATAGAGGTCGAGCTGCAGCCGCCCCGGAATTCGCCCGTCGAGGGCATCGATGGACTGCCAGATGTGCGGAAGGTCGAGCATCTCCCGCGCCGCGACGAACCCGAACGCCACATCCGCGATAGGTCGGCCCGTCGCGTCGGCAATGAGCAGCGCGCCACCCGGCCCGAGCCGGTTGACGACACCGTTCGTGACGGAGGTCGCCACGATCTCCCGCCGCAGTCGATGCTCGGCAATCTCCGCCGGGAAGTCGGTCGACAGCGCCGGCGGGAAGTAATGCGTGAGGAGCGCGTTGAAATAAGGCTCGTCCGGAACCGGGCTCCCGAGCAGGTCCTTGAGCAGCGCAATCTTGGCCTGGCTGAGCAGCACCGCGATCTCCGGCCGCGTCAGTCCAATCCCCTGGCGCGATCGGTCGGCGAGTTCAGCGTCTGTCGGCAGGCCGTCGAGCTGCCGGTCGATCTGCTCCCGGTCCTCGAGCCAGCGCATGAGGCGACCCCACGCACCGACGTCGCGCCCGCTGGTGGTCTGCGCGAGACTGATCGCGAGCGACTGCTGGTAATTGTTGCGCAGGACCGCTGCCGCGACGTCGTCCGTCATGCGGACGAGCAGATCGGACCGCTCGGCCGAGCCGAGCCGCCCCGACCGGACCGCCGGGCCGAGCGCGATCTTGATGTTCACCTCCTGGTCGGATGTGTTCACCCCAGCCGAGTTGTCGATGAAGTCCGTGTTGAGACGAATGCCGCGGCGCGCCGCTTCGATCCGCGCGGCCTGGGTCATGCCGAGATTGGCGCCTTCGCCGATCACGACGCAGCCAAGCTCGCTTGCCGCGATCCGGATGCCGTCGTTGCTGCGATCGCCAGCGTCGGCGTTGCTCTCGGTCGAGGCCCTGACGTAGGTCCCGATACCGCCGAACCAGAGCAGGTCCGCTTTGGCCGCCAGGATCGCACGCATCACGTCCGCGGGTGTCGCCTCTGCCCCCGTGAGGCCGAGCATGGCGCGAGCCTCCGGCGACAGCGCGATCGATTTCGCCTGCCGCGAGAAGACGCCGCCCCCGGCCGAGAGCTTCGCCGGGTCGTAGTCGCCCCAGCTCGAACGCGGCAGCTCGAACAGCCGCTTGCGTTCCGCGAAGCTGATCCCCGGATCGGGCATCGGATCGAGGAAGACGTGGCGGTGATCGAAGGCTGCGACTAGCTGGATGCAGGGCGACATCAGCATGCCGTTGCCGAACACGTCGCCCGACATGTCACCGACCCCGACCACGCGGAACGGCGTCGTCTGGACATCGATGTCGATCTCGCGGAAATGCCGCTTCACGCATTCCCAGGCCCCGCGGGCGGTGATGCCCATTCTCTTGTGGTCGTAGCCTTCCGACCCGCCGGACGCGAACGCATCGCCGAGCCAGAAGCCATGCTCGAGCGCGATCCCGTTGGCGATATCGGAGAACGTCGCTGTCCCCTTGTCCGCCGCGACGACCAGATAGGGATCGTCGCCGTCGTGCCGAACGACGCGCTGCGGCGCCGCGATCGCACCTTCGACGAGGTTGTCGGTCAGATCGAGCATGGCGCCGATGAACGTGCGATAGGCGCGCACGCCCTGCGTCTGGATCTCGTCGCGCGTGCCCCCGGGTGTCAACGTCTTCGCAAAGAAACCACCCTTCGCGCCGGCCGGCACGATCACGGCGTTCTTCACCTGCTGGGCCTTCGCCAGCCCCAGCACTTCGGTCCGGTAGTCCTGCGCCCGGTCCGACCAGCGGATGCCGCCGCGCGCGATCGGCGCGAACCGGAGATGCACGCCCTCGACCAAGGGCCCGGCCACAAAGATCTCGCGATAGGGGCGTGGCCTCGGAGCGAGCGAGACGGCGTGACCGTCGAGCTTGAACGCCAGTGTCGTGACGGGTCTGCCGTCACTGCTGCGCTGATAGAAATTGGTCCGGAGCGTGGCCCCGAGAAGCTGCAGGATGGCGCGGATGATGCGGTCTTCGTCGAGGCTCTCCACCTTGCCGAGCAGCCCCTCGAGGTCGCCGTCGAGCTGGGCTTCCTCGGCCCGTCGGGCCTCAGGGGACGGCAGGCGATCGGGATCGAAGCGCGTGTGGAACCGCTTGATCAGCCCTGCGACGATCGCCGGATGCCGCGCCAGCGTCTGGGCGACGTAACGCGGCCCGAAGGCGGAGCCGAGCTGCCGCAGATAGGCCGCATAGGCTCTGAGCACCGCCGCCTCTCGCCAGGTGAGGCCTGCGACGAGCACCAGCCTGTTGAAGGTGTCGTCCTCGGACTCGCCCGCCAGAACGGCCGTGAACGTCTCTTCGAGGCGCGTGTCGAGCGAGCCGTCCGGTTCGAGCGGTCTCCCGTCGAAACTGGCGAGCGCCATGTCGTGCAGCACGACCGGACGCGCCCGACCATCGAACCGCGGCATCAGCCGCCAGGTCCGCTCGTCGATCACGGCGAACCCGAGATTTTCAAGGAGCGGCACCCGCGCCGAGAGGCGGATCGGCTCGTCGAGGCAGTAGATGGCCGCCCTGAGCCTGTCACTGTTGGCGCCGGCCTCACGATAGATGTCGATCGCAGCGGGGCGCTCCGGTCCGAGGCGCTCCATGCGGGCCATGTCCTCGAGCGCCCGCGCCGGAGCATGGGCTTCGGTGTAGCCTGCCGGAAATGCCGTCAGATAGCGGCCGGCGAGCGGTTGGGCGTCGGCGCCGAGGCTCGCGATCGCCACCCTGAGTTCGTCGGTCCAGGTGCGCACGATCGCTTGCACACCCTGTTCGAGCTGACGCGCGTCCTGAACCGGGATCGGCCCCGTCCGCCGCGCCACGATGAAATGCACCCGAACCAGCGGCCCGTCGCGGAAATGCGGATAGAACGCCGCGATATAGCCGCCGAACCGCTCCGCCAGGAACTGTCCGATCCGCTCGCGCACGGACGTCGAGAACCGGTCGCGTGGCACATAGACCAGCGCCGAGACGAACCGGTCGAAGCGGTCGTAGCGCAAGAGCACGCGCACCCGCGGCCTGAGCTCCAGATCCAGGATCGCCGCAGCCCACCGTTCGAGATCCTCGCCAGCGATCTGGAACAGCTCGTCGCGTGGAAACGTCTCGATCACGTTGGCGAGCGACTTGCCCGCATGACTTTCGGGCGGCAGGGCAAGCGCGGCCTCGACAGCGGCGATCTTGCGCCGGAGCACCGGGATCTGGGTCGGGGATTGCGTGTAGGCCGTCGCGGTGAACAGCCCGACGATGCGCAGTTCGCCCACCACGTCCCCGTTGGCCCCGTACCGCTTGACGCCGACATAGTCCATGTGGACCCGTCGGTGCACCCGCGACACGACATTGGCTTTCGTGATGATCAGCGGATCGGGCGAGAAGAAGAACTGCCGCACTTCCGGCGTCAGCGCGACGAGTTCGTTGCCGCGCCTGAGAACGTGCATCTCGGGGTCCCGGAGAAGGCCGAGCCCGGCGGTATCGTCCGTGACGAGTTCGCCCGTCTCGCTGTCGCCGAGGAAATTGTAGTCCCGAACCCCGAGAAACGTGAAGCTTCCGCGCGCCAGCCAGTCGAGAAACGCGAGCGCCTCCGCACGCACCTCGCCGGAGAGCGTCGCGCGGGTCTGGGCCAGATCGTCGACCTCACGCCTGAGGCGCGCGACCATCAGGGCCCAATCCTCGACGACGACCCGGACGTCGCCAAGGATGCCGGTGATCGCGGCGCACAGCTCCTCCTGCCGCGCCAGGCTCAGGCCCGAAAGATGCACCGAAATGTAGCTTTCTTGCAGCCCGTCGTCCCAGCGACCGTCGCCGGGGGCCGTGACCGCGAGCAGTCGGCCGGTGGCGTCACGCGTCGCCTTGTAGATGGGGTGCAGGACGAGCGCGACCTCGATGCCGCGGCTTTGCAGCTCGCCGAGCACGCTGTCGACGAGGAACGGCATGTCGTCGTTGACGATCTCGATCGCGATGCCCTCGGCGATGATCTCGGACGGCCGGCTGCTGACCGAATGCGTCCCGCGCGGCTTCTCCCCGATCGCCCGGAATGCCATCAGGGCTTCGCGCGCGAGAGCGTCCGCGGGCGCCGCCTCGAGATTGCTCGGGTCCGTCGATCCGACGAGTTGGCGGAGGAAGAGATCGAGACCATCCGCCCCGCCCGCTCCGGCACCGACCAGACTGGCGACCCGCGTCCCGGTTGGCCCATTCGAAGTCGCATCGTTCGTCATGTCGGACTGCCTCGAGTGCGGATTACCGGAATATCGTGCCGATCTGTCAGCCTCATGATCGTGATTTCCGCCGCAAGGTTCAATGGCAGGCCCACGTCGGCGCGCTCACGATTTCAGGAACGCCGAAGGCGGGCCATCGACTGGCCCGCCCTCGATCACGTCGTCACTCGTCGGAGCCTGCTCTTCAGCGCAGGGAGGCGAAGTCCGGCCCGAGCTGCTTTTTCAGTTCCTCGATCTCGTCTTTCAGCTGTACGTTCGCATTCACCTGTCCCTCGATCTTGCGGATCGCATGCAGGACAGTTGTATGGTCTCGGTTGCCGAATCGCCGGCCGATTTCCGGGAGCGACCGCGCCGTCATCTGCTTGGCGAGGTACATGCCGATCTGACGCGGCCAGACCACCGAGCGATGCCGCCGCTCCGACAGGATGTCGTTCTTCGACACGCCGTAGTGACGTGACACGATCCGCAGGATGTCCTCGATCCGGATCCGCCGCGGTTCGCCGTTGCTGACGAGATCGCGCAACAGAAGCTCGGTCGTCTCCGCAGTCACGGGCGTGCGCATGAGCTGCCACTGGGCGTAGAGCCGCGTCACTGCGCCCTCGAGTTCACGCCCGCTCTCCGTCAGCTTCTCCGCGATCAGGCTGATCACGTCCCGCGGGATCTCGAACGAGGGATCGGCCGCACGCTTTTCCTGCACCCGGCGCTCGACGACACGCATCCTGAGATCGAGATCCATGGCGCCGATCTCGGTCACGAGACCGCGCTGGAGACGCGAGCGCATCCGGTCGTTGAGACGCGCCAGTTGTGCCGGCGGCCGTGCCGAGGCGACCACCAGCTGCCGGCCACTGTCCAGCAGCATGTTGATGATGTGATCGAACTCGAGTTCGGTCTTCTCGCCCGTCATGAACTCGAGATCGTCGATGAGCAGCATGTCGATCGAGCGGAAGCGATCCTTGAACGCCATCGCATCCTGCGCCTTCAGCGCTTCGACGAAGGTGAACCGGAACCGCTCGGCGGTGAGATAGAGCACCTTCGCGTTGGGTGTCCGGCGGCGCGCCTCCCAGGCGATGGCATGCAGGAGATGCGACTTGCCGTGACCGACGCTCGAATGCAGAAACAGCGGATTGAAGCCGCGATGCTCGGCGAAGACCGTCTCCGCCACCTGAACCGCGCCGGCATGGGCCATGCGGTTGGCGGGACCGACGACGAAGCTGTCGAAAGTATAGCGCGGATCGAGAGGCGAGCCCTCGAGACCGTTGACCATCTGCCGCGGCCCCGAGGCCGGAGCGACAACCGGCGCCCGCTCGTGAGCGGATACGGCATCGGAGTGCCCCCTCTGCGGCTCTGCCTGGGGCGCTCGCACCACGTTGGCGCTCGGCCGGTTCACCGCCGCCGCCGGCTCCCGCAGCAGGACGTCGACCTGCCGCAACCCGGGGAATTCGGGCAGCGCGCACGCCATCAGGGCTTCGGAGTAGTGCGTCTGGATCCAGTTGCGAAGGAACTTCACCGGCACGGTGACCTTCAGGATCTCGCCATCGAAATTCTGAAACTCGAGTGCAGCGAACCAGCTCGAGAAGACGTCCTCGCCCAGTCGGGCACGAAGCGCCGCTTTGACTTTCGCGCCTTTGCGCGTGAGTTCGGTGTTCTGCAGCGGACCTGGCCGCTTGGCGTCCATTGCGCCGTGTCCGACGCCCGCGAGTGCCCCACTCGCAATCGTCCTCTCGGCTTCGAACGGCGCTGTATCGCGCGCCGGGATATACCCCGTCTGGTCCGCCTCGCGCTCAGCCGAGCGCGGCGCGAATTCCCTGTCATCCGTCATTGTGTCAGTCCCCGCATTACAATCGAAGTCGTCCATTGCCCTCGCACGGACGCCCCGTTCTGCCGGCCACCACGCCGGCGCGTGTCATATCGGCTTACGCATTACCTCCTTCGCCTCAGCTCTGGACCCAGGGCAGCCCCTGGGCTTGCCAGCCGGCCCGTTGTCCGCGATGCCCCGCCTCGTCGAGAGGTCCCTCAAACCCCTCGGCGACATTGAAGCAGCTCGCGTAGCCCGCCTTCATCATGGCTTGTGCAGCCATCTGACTGCGGGCGCCGGACCGGCAGATAAAGTAGAGGTCCGCATCCTTGCCCGTGCCGGATTCGTCCAGCAGGCGCGACAGATCCGTGACGAAGGCCGGGTTCAGCCGGCCATCAGGGAACGTCTGCCATTCGACGAGCAAGGTCTGCTTGCCGAGCGGCGTCAGATCGGGAACCCCTACGTACGACCATTCTGCTCGTGTCCGCACATCGATCAGAACGGCCCGGGTGTTCTCGGAAAGTCGCTTCCAGGTATCCACGACGGATACGTTTTCGGCGGCTCCGGACGCATCGACCCTCACGCTCACATCCTCCTCACGAAACAAAGCCACGACGCACGACGTCCCGAAGCGGCACAGCACCTCGCCAGCCCCTTCCATCCTGTCGAAACAGGACACACGGGAACTTCACGCGGTCGACGCTACTCGGGATACAAAGTGGGTCTAACAAAGCCCACACGCGATACGAACTCAGGCCGATTACTGATAGTCAGCGCCGCACGCGCTCTCGACCATGGGCTGCACCTTAACCAAGTCTTAACCACATGCCAAGTCGCTCGCAAATCAGTTGAAGGTGGATCGGCCTCCACCATGCGACAGACGGTCGCTTGTGCATCGACCCTCGATCCGGTGCCCAGGGTGTGGAGAAACCCTTCGGCTCCGGGCACTTATCGAACCCGTTGCGGCACGAAAAAGGGCGCCGAAGACGGGCGCCCTTGAATCACGTTTTAGCTTGTGACGATGACCCGCAATCTCATCCCGCAATCGTCGGGCAGGGGGTCGAGTCTCGTCTTTTCTTATTCAGCTCAATGGCTTTCTGGCGCCTTTCGTCACATGCTCGTCCCCGGTCGTAGTGGAGTCCAGAACACGAACACATGACAGTTCGATCACACGCCTCAGGCTGAGGCCTGGCCAGCCGATCCCAGCGCTTTGACGCGCTTCGTCAGCCGCGACACCTTGCGGGCAGCGGTGCGCTTGTGGACGATTCCCTTGCCGGCAGACCGCATCAGCTCGGGCTCCGCCAGCTTGAGAGCAGCGGCGGCAGCCTCGGTGTTGCCCGCCTCGAGGGCCTCTTCGACCGAGCGGACCATGGTCCTCATGCGCGACCGGCGCGCCTTGTTGACCTCGGTGCGGCGAAGAGTGACGCGCTCGGCGCGCTTCGCCGATTTGGTATTGGGCATTCCTGGCTCCGTTCCTGGTACGAACCTTGCGTTGCGTGGAGTGCGAGGGCGTCGCTGACCGGACCCTGTATCGGGACGCGGCATCCACCCAAACGCACTTAACGCCCGTGGGAGTGAGCCCAGGGGCGTCGTGACTTGGTCCTTCCTATACCCCGGGCATGGCTGAACGGTCAACGTCGGCCCACACGAGACGAGGAGAGTGAGATGCACCAGAACTTCCATGAGCGGCTCGAGGAAACGGCAGCCCCGCTCCCCTCGGATCGCTCGACCGGGCTCGTGCTCGCGACGGCCCTCCTGATCGCGGCGATCCTGTTCCGTGCCGACATCGCCGTGGCGGGCGTCGCCCTCGGGCTGTCGCTCGTCCTGTCGGCGCTGTCGCTGTCGGCCCCACTGACGTTGCGGCCGCTCAATCGCGCCTGGATGGCCTTAGGTCATGCACTCGGACGGATCGCGAACCCGGTCGTCATGTTCGTCGTCTACTGCCTGACCATCGTGCCGTTCGGCATCGCCATGCAGTTTCGCAGCGATCCTCTGCGCCAGAACCCGACCGGCACCGAGGAAACGTTCTGGATCGTTCCCGAAATCTCCTTCGGCCCCGACGACATGACGCGCCAGTTCTGAGCGCCCCCCGCCTTCCGTTCGGCCCCAGACCAAGACGAGGAATTCCCATGCTTGCCCTGCTCCGAGAGCTGAGCCTCTACATGTCCGCCCGCCGCAAATGGTGGCTGGCGCCGGTCATCGGATCGCTGGCGCTGGTCGGCGGACTGCTGGTTCTGGCCAAGGGCTCGGCCGTGGCGCCGTTCATCTACACGGTGTTCTGACCGCGACCGGCCGGCTCCTGCACCGCCGGCCGTCCCCGACCTCGACCGCCCAACGGCCCGGAGACCTCCGCCATGCGCATCCTCGGCATCTCGGCATTCTACCATGACAGTGCCGCCGCCCTGCTCGTCGACGGTCGCCCGATCGCAGCGGCGCAGGAGGAGCGGTTCACCCGGATCAAGCACGACCAGAGCTTTCCGGAGCACGCCATTCGCTATTGCCTCGCCGAAGGCGGTATCGATCTCGATGCCGTCGATCACGTCGTCTTCTTCGAGAAGCCGCTGCTCAAATTCGAACGCCTCCTCGAGACCTATCTCGCACGGGCGCCATCCGGATTTTCGCAGTTCCGCAAGGCGATGCCCGTCTGGCTAAAGGACAAGCTGTTCCAGAAGTCGGCGATCGCCCGCGACCTCGCCCCGTTCTCTCCGTCCGGCGACATCGAGCCGAAGCTGCTGTTCGCCGGCCATCACCAGAGCCACGCCGCCTCGGCCTTCTTCCCCTCGCCGTTTGAGGAAGCCGTCGTGCTGACCATGGACGGCGTCGGCGAATGGGCCACAACCTCGGTCGCCATCGGCCGCGGCAATCGGCTGGAGACGGTCCGCGAGATCCGCTGGCCCCACTCGCTCGGACTGCTCTACTCGGCGTTCACCTACTACACCGGCTTCAAGGTCAACTCCGGCGAGTACAAGGTGATGGGCCTCGCGCCCTACGGCGAGCCGCGCTTCAAGGATCTGATCCTCGAGAAGATCGTAGAGGTCCGCCCCGACGGCTCGTTCTGGCTCGATCAGCGCTATTTCGACTACACGACCGGCCTGACCATGACGTCGCGCCGCTTCCACGATCTCTTCGGCGCGCCGCCGCGACATCCCGATGCCCCCCTCACCCAGCGCGAAATGGACCTCGCCGCCTCGATCCAGGCGGTCACCGAGGAGATCGTCCTGCGCATCACGAGGAATCTGGCCGCCACGTACCGCATTCCGAACCTCTGCCTAGCTGGCGGCGTTGCCCTGAATTGCGTCGCCAACGGCAAGGTGCTCCGCGACGGTGCTTTCGAGAAGATCTGGGTTCAGCCGGCCGCCGGTGACGCCGGTGGCGCGCTCGGCGCGGCCTACGCCGCCTATCACCTGCATGCCGCCCGCCCGCGCCTGGTCGATCCCGGGCTCGACAGCATGTCGGGCGCCTACCTCGGCCCCGCCTTCACCCAGTCGGACATCGAGACACGCCTGGCCCGCTGTGGGGCCGCGTTCCGCACGCTCGGCGACAACGAGACGCTCGAGGCGACTTCTTCGGCGCTCGAGCGCGGCCATGCCGTCGGCTGGTTTCAGGGACGCATGGAATTCGGCCCCCGGGCCCTCGGCGCCCGTTCGATCCTCGGCGATCCCCGCAATCCCGAGATGCAGCGGACGCTGAACCTGAAGATCAAGTTCCGCGAAAGCTTCCGGCCCTTCGCCCCCTCGGTGATGGCCGAGCACGTGTCGGACTGGTTCGAGATCGACGCCCCCTCGCCCTACATGCTGATGGTCGCCGACGTGGCCAGCGATCGCCGCCGCGCCATGACGGACGACGAGGCGTCACGGTTCGGCATCGACAAGCTCAATGTCCCGCGATCGAGCGTCCCGGCCGTCACCCATGTCGACTACTCGGCCCGCATCCAGACGGTCCATCGCGAGACCAATCCCCGCTACCATGCGCTGCTCGACACGTTCCACTCCCGCACGGGCTGCCCGATGCTCGTCAACACGTCCTTCAACGTGCGCGGCGAGCCGATCGTCGCCTCGCCCGAGGACGCGTTCCGTTGCTTCATGGGAACGGGCATGGAGACGCTGGTCGTAGGCAACTGCGTGCTCGAGAAAGAGCAGCAGAACCCGGCCCTCGCCGAGGACTATACGTCCCGCTTCGCGCGCGACTGAGCGCCGGGCCGCCGGAACCGGACGACCTCAGGGCTCCAGCTCTGTGTCCCAGTAGAGATAGTCGAGCCAGCTCTCGTGCAGGTAGTTCGGCGGAAACAGCCGCCCGTTGCGATGCAGCTCGAACACGGTCGGCCGGTAGGGCCACTGCATCGGCCGCATGCCCGCATGCTCCGGCATCAGCCCGCCTTTGGCCAGGTTGCAGGGCGCGCAGGCCGTGACCACGTTGTCCCACCGCGTCTGCCCACCCCGAGACCTCGGGATGAGGTGGTCGAACGTCAGCTCGCTGCGACAGCCACAGTATTGGCAGGCGAACTTGTCACGCAGGAACACGTTGAATCGCGTAAAAGCTGGATAGAGCGCCGGCTTCACGTAGGTCTTCAAAGACACCACGCTCGGCAGCCGCATCTCGAAAGACGGGCTGTGCACGGTGCGGTCGTATTCGGAGACGATGTTGACCCGGTCCAGGAACACGGCCTTCACCGTTTCCTGCCAGCTCCATAACGAGAGCGGATAATAGCTCAGCGGCCTGAAATCTGCGTTCAGCACCAGAGCCGGTGAGTTCTTCGCGGTTGTAGCGTGCATGCTCACGAGACAGCAGTCCTGACAGTTACCTGTCCGAATCGCACTCGGATCGCTTTGTCCCTCAGTCCGATACTAGCCGTATGTGCCAGTCGTGTGAAGCCCACTGCCCGTGGTGTGGATGACGCGGCGCCGGCATGCCGCGGCGAAGACACTTTACAGCCTCGGCCGGGTACCGTTGACTTGGGCCACCCGATCAGACGGCCAAGCGCTCGAACCATGCAGGACCTCCCATGTCAGATGACCGCGGCACGCGCCCGGACCTGCCGCTTGCTGGTGTAACGGTCATCGACCTCGGCCAGATTTACCAGGGCCCCTACGCGACACTGCTGATGGCAAAGGCCGGCGCCCGCGTGATCAAGGTGGAGCCCCGCCGCGGCGAGCCGGCGCGGCTGCGCGCCCAGGTCGGCATGAGCGCCACGTTCCCGTTCGCCATGCTCAACTCGAACAAGTCCGGCGTCTCCCTCGACCTGAAGCATCCCGATGGCGCCGCGCTCCTGAAACGCATGGTGGCGAAAGCCGACGTGCTGCTCGAGAACTTCGCGCCGGGCGTCATGGACCGGCTCGGTCTTGGCTGGGACGTGTTGCGGGAGTTGAACCCCCGGCTCGTCTACGCGTCCGGCACGGGCTATGGCCTCGACGGTCCGGACCGCGACAACCTGGCCATGGACCTCACCGTCCAGGCGGCCTCGGGCATCATGAGCATCACTGGCTTCCCCGACGGCCCGCCCGTGAAGGCCGGCCCCGCCATCGTCGATTTCATGAGCGGTATCCATCTCTATGCAGCCGTCATGACGGCCCTTTACGACCGCGCAGTGACGGGCCGGGGTCGTCTCGTCGAAGTAGCGATGCAGGAGGCGGTCTACCCGGCCCTCGCCTCCAACCTCTCGTTTCTTTACAACCGCCAGGGCGAGATGCCGCCGCGCACCGGTAACCGCCACGGTGGCATGGCGATCTCACCCTACAATGTCTACGCCACATCCGACGGCCACATCGCCATCATCACCGTCACCGAGGATCATTGGCAGAACATTCTGACGGCCATCGGCCGCAGCGACCTCCAGAACGATCCGCGCTTTGCCTCGAATGCATTGCGCGTCAAGCACATGGCGGACGTCGACGCCATCGTCGAAGGTTGGTGCCGTACCGTGCCGCGTGACGAAGCGATCGCCATCCTGAAGCGCCATCGCGTGCCATCGGCCCCCGTCCGCAACCTCAAGGAGGTGATGGGCGATCGGCACATGCACGAGCGCGGCATGCTCGAGGAGATCGATCATCCGGAGCTTGGCCGCATTACCGTGCCGACGAGCCCCTTGCGGTTCCACGGCGCGGACAAGGTCGAGACCACGCCGAGCCCGAAGGTCGGCCAGCACAACGACGACATCTACGGCGGCTGGCTCGGCCTCGGCCCGGACGAGATCGCCGCCCTCAGAAATTCAGGTGCCATCTGACAACCAACTCAAGCCGGCCCGTACGAGGCTCGATCGAGGACTGACGCCATGACCGCATTCACGTTCGACCACATCCATCTCTTCACCCGCGATCCGGAGGCGACCGCCAAATTCTACGCCGACATGTTCGGCGCCGAGATCGTCCGCACCATGCAGGGCGGCAAGCCCCGCCTCGATCTGAAGCTCGGCGGTGGCGACATATTCATTCTCGACGTGAGCGGCGATCCTAAATCTGGCGCCGGCCCGTCGCACCCGCATCAGGGGCTCGACCACTTCGGCTTGTCGGTCAAGGACATCGACAAGGTCTGTGCCGAGCTCAAGGCCAAGGGCGCCAGATTCACGCGCGGCCCGGAGACGATCCGCCCCGGCATTCGCATCGCGTTCATCGAAGGGCCGGAAGGCGTCTCGATCGAAATTCTGGAACGTGGCCCTCACATCGTGTGAGATTGATCGTCGAGAGGGCGGCACGTGGGGCTGGTGGCGGTCCCGAAACCGTGGAGTTTGACATGACAGTTCGTCGACGTCTGGCCGTGGGCGCCATCGCGCTCGGATCCATGGCCACCGCTGCCGAAGCCGCCTGCACGATCCAGAGTTCGCCCTGCTACCCGTGGCGCATCGAGGCCGGCGCCAACGACACGGTGCTGCTCGAGATCGTGCCGAGCAACGTGCCGACGCCCGCCCTTTACCGCGTGTGCGTCTGCGCGCCGGCAAAGAGCGTGTCCCTGATCTTCGACTTCGAGGACAGGAAAGTCCCGATCGGCAAGGTGGAACTCGGCTCGGGCGCCACGGTCTGCCGCGACTACCGCATCCAGACCGCGCGGAAGTCGCGACTTCTGCTGTCGCGCGCGCCGGGTGAGGCGGGTGTCGTGGAAGGGTGCTACACGACCCAATAGGCGTCTCTGCAGAGTGGACAGCGGCTCGGTGTCGGTTGTGGGGCCACCGGGAAACCCCTACCAAGAGGGGCAGTCAGCAGACGTGAACCGTGGCTGTGGGGCCAACGGGGGGTTGAGCCATGATCTCTCTGAGAGAAGTGGAATCGCGATCTCGCGTGACGCGCAACTGGCTGCTCGGCCTGACGCGCTCGGTCAAGCGTGCGATTCTGATGCTGAACGACTTCGTTCTGCTGTCGCTGGCCGTCTGGCTGGCCTTCAGCTTGCGCCTCACCGAGGTCTACGCGCCCCAGAATGTCATTCTGACGGCCGTTGTCCTCGCGGCGCCCCTCGCCGGCGTGGCGGCCTTCCATTTCCTCGGCCTCTATCGGCTCGTCACCCGGTTTCTCGGCTATCGTGGCGCGCTTCGCATTTTCGCGGGCGTTGGCCTGTCGGCCCTCGTGTGGTCGGTCGTCGTGCTGATGGCCGTTGGCACCGGCGACCCGGAGATCTGGGTCCCGCGCTCGGTCGTGTTCCTCTACCCGCTGATCGGCGGCCTGTTCGTCTCGGCGAGCCGCGAGATCGCGGCCCTTCTGCTGGCGAGCCACGATGGCGCGATGCAACGTCAGCCCGACAAGACGCGGGTCATCATCTACGGCGCCGGCTCCGAAGGTGTGGCACTTCTCGAAGCCATCCGCCGCACCGGCGAGCACGAGCCGATGGGCTTCATCGACGACACGCCCAACCTGATCGGCCAGCAGGTCGCCGGCTTGAAGGTGTATCGCGTCGACAAGCTCCAGCGCTTCGTCGAACGGGATGCCGTGAAGGAGGTCCTGCTGGCCTTGCCGCGGCGTCAGCGCCGCGAGCGCCAGGAGATCATCCGCCGCCTCGCCGAGCATCCGGTGCGCGTGAAGACGATGCCCGCGATGGGCGATATCGCGTCGGGTCGGGTCTCGGTCAGTGACCTCCGCCCGATCGACGTCGACGATCTGCTCGCCCGCGATCCAGTGCCCCCCGATCCGGAGTTGCTGTCACGCGCCATCACCGGGAAATCGGTCATGGTCACGGGGGCGGGCGGCACCATCGGCAGCGAGATCACGCGCCAGGTGCTGCGGCAAAAGCCGGCGCGGCTGGTCCTCGTCGAGATCTCCGAGGTCGCCCTCTACGAGATCGAGACCGAGCTGCGTGACCTGCTGTCCCGCCTCGACGGCCCGACCGGCACCAATGACAACGACAGCGACATCGGCGCGACGGGGCGACCGACAATGGCCCGCCCCGAGATCGTCGGCATCCTCGGCACGGTGACGGACGGCGAACTGCTCGAACGCACCATCCGCGCCCATGGCGTGGAAACGATCTTCCATGCCGCGGCCTACAAGCACGTCCCGATCGTGGAATCGAACCCCGTCGCAGGTCTGCGGAACAACACCTTCGGGACCCTCGCGCTCGCGCGTGCGGCGCTCCGCACCGGCGTCGAACGCGTCGTCCTCATCTCGACCGACAAGGCCGTGCGCCCGACCAACATCATGGGCGCCAGCAAGCGACTGGCGGAACTCGTGTTCCAGGCGGCGGCGGCGCATCGCCCGCGCACCGTGCTGACCATGGTCCGCTTCGGCAACGTGCTGGATAGCTCAGGCTCGGTGGTTCGGCGTTTCCGCCGGCAGATCCAGGACGGCGGGCCAGTTACCGTCACCCACCGCGACGTCATCCGCTATTTCATGTCGATCCCGGAAGCGGCCACGCTGGTCATCCAGGCGGGCGCCATGGCCCAGGGCGGCGAGGTCTTCGTCCTCGATATGGGCGAGCCGGTGCGCATCGACGACCTCGCCCGCACCATGATCCGCATGATGGGCCTCGAGCTCCGCGACGAGAACAATCCGCTCGGCGACGTGGCCATCAAGTACGTGGGTCTTCGGCCCGGCGAAAAACTCTACGAGGAACTGCTCATCGACGAGGAGCGGACCACCGACACGGAGCATCCGCGTATTCGCCGCAACAAGGAGCCGTTCCTGGCGACGGCCGACCTCGAGCGCGAACTGGCCAAGCTCGAAGCGGCCATGCAGCTCGAAAGCGGAGGCCTGGAGGCGATCCAGCAGGTGCTCTCCCGGACCGTCGAGGGCTATCGGCCCACATCGACGGCGAAGGACCCGTTCGAGGCCGCGGCGACCTGGACACCCCCCGGCCGGACGCTGCACTGAGTCCGGCCAACGAACGAGACCCCGGACGTTGCACCGAGTCCGGGCGGCGACGCGCGATGCCCTGTCAGTCGGCCCGAAACGCTCGGACGGCGGCCGCGACTGCCGCGCCACGCTCGAAGCGGTGCCCGAGTTCGGCCAGCACATCCTCGATGTGCAGGAGATCCGTGACGATGTCCCCCTCGGCGATCGCGCCCATGGTGCCGATCCGGATGATCTTTCCCTGCAGGCGGTTCCGGGCGCCGGCGATGATCGTGCGATGCTTCTCGTTGAGGCGTCGGATGAGGCGGGTCCCGTCGAGCGCCTCCGGGACGTGGAAGCAGGCGACCGTGTTCGATTGCGCCGGCGCCTTTGCGAAATTCTCGAGCCCGATGGCCTTGGCGCCCGCCTTGAGGCCCCGCGCGAGACGGCGACAACGTGCGAGCACGTTGGCCAGCCCCTCCTCGTGGATCATGGAGAGCGCGGTTTCGAGCCCATAGACCAGCGAGATCGCGGGCGTGAACGTGGACTCGCCCTTGTCGAAGCTGTCGCGCGCCTTCCTGAGATCGAAGAAGAAGCGCGGTTGCCCGTTGTCGCGTCGGATTACATCCCAGGCCTTTTCGCTGGCCGCGATCACCCCCAGCCCCGGCGGGCACATGAGCGCCTTTTGCGAACCCGAGACGAGCACGTCGACGCCCCAGGCATCCATCTGCATGTCCATGCCGCCGAGCCCGGAGACCGTATCCGTGACGAGCAGTGTCGGTCGGTTACGCACCAGTCGCCCCGCAGCTTCGAGATCGCCGACGACACCGGTCGAGCTCTCGTTGTGCACGACGATCAGCGCCCGATAGTCATGCGCCCCGAGCCGCTTCTCGATCACCTCCGGCGCGACGGTCTCGCCCCATTCCACATCGATGGTGTCGATGACGGCGCCCATCACCTTGCCGATGGTGGCGAACCGCTCGCCCCACTGGCCATTGTTGACGATGAGCAACCGGTCCCCCGGCGTGACGATATTGAGGAGCGCCGCTTCCATGACGCCCGTCCCGCTCGTCGCCAGCACGTGCACCGGTTGCGTCGTGCCGGCGAGCGGCTGCAGCATCTCGATGGAGCGCGCCCAGATCTGCCGGAACTCCGGCCCCCGATGGCTGAGCACGGGGCGCGCGATCGCCTGGCGCACCCGCTCGGGCACGGCGATCGGTCCGGGCAGTCTGAGGCGATAGATGTCGGCCGCTTTCGAGGTCGGCGCTGGCAAGGTCGTCATGTGCGTTTCATCCCGAGTTTTTTTCACACGTTGCTTATCGCGCACCTTGCAGACGCGCCAGCACCGCATATTTCGCATGCCCTGGAGCAGGTCACGACATGGCTCCCCGCAGAGGGGGCGACGGGGCGGCATCAGGGTGTTAGGCTTTCGATCTCGAATGCGCTGAAGGAGCCTGTCGATGAAACGTTCGTTCCGTGGCCTTCTCGGGCTGGCCGTCGCGGCATCGCTCGCCACGGCGAGTCTTCTGCCGGACCGGGTCGCAGCTCAGGAGCCGATCCGGGTCGGTGAGCTGAACAGCTACAAGGCGATCCCGGCCTTTCTCGAACCCTACAAGAAGGGCTGGGAGCTGGCGGTCGAGGAGATCAATGCGGCGGGCGGCATCGGTGGCCGAAAGCTCGAAGTCGTGAGCCGCGACGACAACGCCTCACCGGGCGATGCCGTGCGCGTGGCCGAGGAACTGGTCTCGCGCGAAAAGGTCGCCCTGCTGACGGGCGGCTTCCTGTCCCACGTCGGCTTGGCGGTAGCGAGCTTCGCCAACCAGCAGAAAGTCGTGTTCATCGCCGCCGAGCCGTTGACCGACAAGCTGGTCTGGGAGAACGGCAACCCCTACACGTTCCGCCTGCGCGCCTCGACCTACATGCAGGTGAGCATGCTCGTCGAGGAAGCCGTCAAGCTGGGCAAGAAGCGGTGGGCCCTCGTCTACCCGAACTACGAGTACGGCCAGTCGGCCGTGGCTTCGTTCAAGGCGTTGATGCAGGCGCGCCAGCCCGGCGTCGAATTCGTGGCCGAACAGGCGTCGCCCCTCGGCAAGATCGAGGCTGGCGCCGTGACTCAGGCCATCGCCGACGCGAAGCCCGACGCCATCTTCAACGTGACCTTCGGGCCCGACCTGCAGAAATTCGTCCGCGAGGGAACGACGCGCGGCATCTTCAACGGCGTCACCGTGTTCTCGCTACTGGGCGGCGAGCCGGAGTATCTCGATCCGCTGAAGGACGAGGCGCCGGTCGGCTGGTACGTCACGGGCTATCCCTGGGACCAGATCAAGACGCCCGAGCACGACAAGTTCCTCGCCGCGTACCGGGCGCGTTGGAACGACTATCCGCGCCTCGGCTCCGTGGTCGGCTACGCGGCGCTGAAGAGCGTGGCGGCCGCCATCGCCAAGGCTGGCTCGCCGGAAACCGAAAAGGTGCGCGCTGCCATGGCCGGCCTCGAGGTCGACACGCCGTTCGGTCGCGTCGTCTATCGGGCGCTCGATCATCAATCGACCATGGGCGCCTACATCGGACGGACGGCGGTCAAGGACGGCCGCGGCGTGATGGTGGACTGGCGCTACGAGCCCGGCGAGAAGCACCTGCCGCCGGACGACGAGGTGCGCAAGCGCCGGCCGCAGTAGTCATCCTCCGGTTTCGAACACATCGCATGCATCGAGGGCGGACCGGCACACGGTCCGCCCTCACGTCGCACCGGCCTCCGCCGTTTCCGCCGAAAGAACCGGGTGACGCCCGCAGATGCTCGCTTCACTGCTCATACAGACCCTGAACGGCCTCGCGAGCGCATCGCTGCTGTTCCTCGTGGCGCTCGGCCTGTCGTTGATCTTCGGCGTCACCCGCATCGTCAATTTCGCCCACGGCTCGTTCTACATGCTGGGCGCCTACATGGCGGTCAGCATCAACGTGTGGCTCGGCGGCGGCGTCCTGGGATTCTGGGGCGCGGTGGTGGGCGCGGCGCTGGCGGTGGCCGCCATCGGGCTCGTCATGGAGCTCACCATCCTGCGCCGCATCTATCGCGCGCCCGAACTCCTGCAACTGGTCGCCACCTTCGGCGTCGTGCTGCTGATCAAGGACGCGACGCTCTTCATCTGGGGACCGGAGGACATTCTCGGCGCCCGCGCTCCGGGCCTCACGGGCAGCATCTCGATCTTTGACAAGCGCCTGCCGCTCTACGACGTGTTCCTGATCCTGCTCGGCCCCGCCATGCTCTCTGCCATCTGGTGGCTCCTGCGCCGCACCACCTGGGGCTTGCGGATCCGCGCCGCGACCGAGGACCGCGAGATGGCGGCCGCGCTCGGCATCGACCAGGCGCGCCTGTTTACGAGCGTGCTGGCGCTC
>JBGSJD010000338.1:0-4657 GCA_041742195.1 Hyphomicrobiaceae bacterium | reverse complement strand
CTGGCGCGCGCCGCGAGCGCCGGGGCGAGCTGAGCGCGGAGCCCACGTTTGACCTGCGTGCGGGGCAGGTGCGAGCCTGCAGCGCACAGAACAACTGAGGAGGAACACAATGGGTTGCATGGACGGGAAGGTACTGGTCGTCACCGGAGCGGGCCGCGGCATCGGCCGCGAGATGGCGCTGCTCGGTGCCAAGGAAGGCGCCAAGGTCGTCGTCAACGATCTCGGCGGCTCCGTCGACGGCGAGGGTGGCGCCAGCCAGCAGCCCGCCGAAGAGGTCGTTGAGACCATTCGCAAGGCCGGTGGCCAGGCCATCGCCAACTTCAACTCCGTTGCCGATCCGACGAGCGCGCAGGCCATCGTCCAGTCGGCCATCGACAACTTCGGCCGCATCGACGCGGTGATCAACAACGCCGGTATCCTCAGGGACCGCATCTTCCATCGCATGTCGATCGAGGACTGGAAGCAGGTCATCGACGTGCATCTCAACGGCGCGTTCTATGTCTCGCGGGCGGCGGCGAACTACTTCAAGGAGCAGGAATCGGGCGCGTTCGTCCACTTCACGTCGACGTCGGGCCTGATCGGCAACTTCGGACAGGCCAACTACGCGGCGGCCAAGCTCGGCATCGTCGGGCTGTCGAAGGGCATCGCGCTCGACATGGCCCGGTTCAACGTGCGCTCGAACTGCGTGTCGCCGTTCGCCTGGAGCCGGATGATCGGCACCATCCCGACGGAAACGCCAGACCAGCAGGCGCGCGTCGAGAAGATCAAGCGCATGACGCCCGACAAGATCGCGCCGCTCGCCATCTTCCTCGTGTCGGACCTGGCGAAGGGCGTGACCGGGCAGATCATGGCCGCGCGCATGCACGAGCTGTTCCTGTTCAGCCAGAACCGCCCGATCCGCTCCGTGCATTCGGAGAGCGGGTGGACACCGGCCAAGATCGCGGACATCGCACTGCCGGCGATGAAGTCGTCGTTCACGCCGAACGAGCGCTCGGCGGACGTGTTCTCGTGGGATCCCACCTGAGGCAACGGGGGCCGGGTGGGCGACACACTCGCCCGGCCACCACACTCGTGCCGCCGGCTCAGGACGAGCGCGCGGCCTTGTAGTCGGCGATGGCCTTGCCGAAGGCGCCGAAGAGGACGCGGTTCACGGGGTTCGACTGCGGATCGTATTCCGCGTGCCATTGAACGCCCAGCGCGAAGCCGGCCGCGTCGGCGATGCTGATGGCCTCGATCGTGCCGTCGTCCGCGATCCCCTCGACCACGATACGGGAGCCGGGCTCAAGAATGCCCTGGCCGTGCAGCGAGTTCACGCGAATGGTCTCGCGGCCGAGAAGGCGGGCGAACACGCCACCGCGCGTCAGGTGGACATCGTGGCGGTCGGCGAAGATCACTTCGGGATCGGGATGGATCTCGCCCGTCGGCAAGCGCGGCATGCGGTGGTTCATGCGGCCCGGGAGATCGCGGATCTCGGGATGCAGCGAACTGCCGAACGCAACGCCCATCTCCTGCAGGCCGCGACAGACGCCGAAGACCGGCACGCCGCGGGCGACGCAGGCATCGATCAGATCGAGCGCCACGGAATCGCGACGCTGGTCGTAGGGCTCGTGGCGCGAATCGGGTTCGCAGCCGAACCGGGTCGGATGGACATTGGCGCGCGCGCCGGTCAGCAGCACGCCGTCGACGGTATCGAGCAACGCTCCGATGTCGGTGATTTCGGGCGCGCCAGCGAACATCAATGGCAAGGCGCCGCAGATCTCGGCGATGGCGCGCAGATTGCGCTCGCCGGTGAGCTGAACTTCAAACCGGTTCTCGACACGATGGGCATTGCCGATCACGCCGACCACAGGTTTGGACATGCTTGGACACTCCCGTAGCGGCCGGTTCCGTTGCGCCGGCTAAAGCGACCGTCGAGCGTGACGACGCCGGTTGGGGCACACTTCGATCACGTTCGTCCGGGTTCGTCCACAAGCGAAAGGGCGGTCCCAGCCAAGGACCGCCCTGCCGTGCCATGCACCCGGACAGGCGCTGGATGTCTGCCCGGCATCCAGCGCGCGCCCTCAGACCGAGTAGTACATGTCGAACTCGACCGGGTGCGGGGTCATCTCGAAGCGCTCGACCTCGGCCATCTTCAGCTCGATGTAGGCGTCGATCATGTCGTCGGAGAAGACGCCGCCCATCTTGAGGAAGCCACGGTCCGCGTCGAGCGAGGAGAGCGCCTCACGCAGCGAGCCTGCGACGGTCGGGATCTTCGACAGTTCGGCCGGCGGCAGATCGTAGAGGTTCTTGTCCATCGGCTCGCCCGGCGACAGCTTGTTCTGGATGCCGTCGAGGCCGGCCATCAGCATGGCCGCAAAGCCGAGGTAGGGGTTGGCCGCGGGATCCGGGAAGCGGATCTCGATGCGCTTGGCCTTCGGGTTCGAGGCCAGCGGGATGCGGCAGGACGCCGAGCGGTTGCGCGCGGAGTAGGCCAACAGCACGGGGGCCTCGTAGCCCGGGACGAGACGCTTGTAGCTGTTCGTCGTCGGGTTGGTGAAGGCGTTGAGCGCCTTGGCGTGCTTCAGGATGCCAGCGATGTAGTGCAGGCAGGTGTCGGAGAGATCGGCGTACTTGTTGCCGGCGAAGGTCGGCTTGCCCTCTTTCCAGATCGACTGGTGGCAGTGCATGCCCGAGCCGTTGTCGCCGAAGATGGGCTTCGGCATGAAGCAGGCCGACTTGCCATAGGCCTGGGCGACGTTGTGGATCACGTACTTATAGATCTGCATGTGATCGGCCATGGTCACCATGTGGCCGAACTTGATGCCGAGCTCGTGCTGGGCAGCCGCCACCTCGTGGTGGTGCTTCTCGACGACCACGCCCATCTCGGCCATCACCGAGAGCATTTCGGAGCGGATGTCCTGACAGCTGTCGACCGGCGGCACGGGGAAGTAGCCGCCCTTGGTGCGCGGACGGTGGCCGAGATTGCCCATCTCGTACTCGGTGCCCATGTTCGAGGGCAGCTCGGAGCTGTCGAGCTTGAAGCCCGTGTTGTACGGGTCGGACGAGAAGCGCACGTCGTCGAAGATGAAGAACTCGGCCTCGGGGCCGAAGAAGATGCTGTCGCCCACGCCGGTCGACTTCATGTAGGCCTCGGCCTTCTTGGCGATGCCGCGCGGGTCGCGCTCGTAGAGCTCGCCGGTCGAAGGCTCGATGACGTCGCAGAAGATCGCCATCGTGGTCTGGGCGAAGAACGGATCCATGTGCGCCGTCGTCGGGTCGAGCATCAGCGTCATGTCGGACGCTTCGATGCCCTTCCAGCCGGCGATCGACGAGCCGTCGAAGGCGTAGCCCTCGGAGAACATCGCGTCGTCGACGCAGGACGCGTCAGCCGTCACGTGCTGCATCTTGCCCTTGGTGTCGGTGAAGCGCAGGTCAAGGAACTTCACGTCCTTGTCCTTGATGATCTTCATTACATCGGCTGCGGTCTTCGGTGCGTCTGCCATTGCTGCTCCCTTCCTCGAAACTGGATGACTGGTTCGCGTCATGAGACGCGGACGTGCATGAACCGCCGACCGCTACGGCCGGCGGGCAAAACCTCTCGATCAGATGGCGTCGGCCCCTGTCTCGCCCGTGCGGATGCGGATCGCCTCCTCGATGGTCGAGATGAAGATCTTGCCGTCGCCGATCCGCCCCGTCTTGGCTGCCCGCTGGATCGCCTCGACCGCCTTGTCCAACTGCTCGTCGGCCAGGACGACCTCGATCTTCACCTTGGGCAGGAAATCGACGACGTATTCGGCGCCCCGATACAGCTCCGTATGGCCCTTCTGACGGCCGAACCCCTTGGCCTCGATGACCGTGATGCCCTGCAGGCCGATCTCCTGCAGCGCCTCCTTGACCTCGTCAAGCTTGAACGGCTTGATGATCGCCTCGATCTTTTTCATGCGGACCTCGGGCTATGCGCTTTCCCAGACGGCGAACCGCCCGGGGTTGACGGCCAATTAGCACGGCGTGTGCCAGACGGTAAACGAGTTCCAAACTGTTGGCCTATCAACAGCCTAGCCGTCAGCGCCTAGATATACGGCAGCAATCGGCCTGGTTTCCTGCTTATTTTTTTGGCAAGCCGCCGGTTTTTCGGACTGCCATGCCTGCGCCGACCCGACTGGCCACCCCCGCTGCCTAGACGCTAAGCTGACCGAAAATCCACAAAAGGACCACGCCATGAAAGTCGTCGGCCTCGACCACCTCGTGCTCACGGTGACCTCCATTCCGGCTACGGTCGCGTTCTACGAGCGTGTCCTCGGCATGCGGGCCGAGACCTTCGGCGCAGGGCGCACCGCACTCCGGTTCGGTCCCCACAAGATCAACCTGCATCAGGCCGACAACACTTTCGATCCCAAGGCCGAGCATCCCACGCGCGGCTCAGCCGATCTCTGCTTGCTCGTGGATTCGCTCGAGGGCATCGAGCAGCAACTGGCGGCATGCGGCGTGGCAGTACTCGTCGCGCGATCGACGCGGACGGGGGCTCGCGGGCCGATCACGTCGGTCTATGTGAGGGATCCGGACCAGAACCTCATCGAGTTGTCGGTCTATCAGGACGGGACGCTGCCAGCGGCCTAGGTTGGGGGCTATGGTCGCGCCTGCCGCGCGAGCGGGGCCAGCCCCGCACCCCGCCGGCGGG
>JBGSJD010000337.1:0-4503 GCA_041742195.1 Hyphomicrobiaceae bacterium | reverse complement strand
GCGGGACGGCCGCCAGCAGACCGCGCGCATAGGGATGCAACGGGCGGCCGAAGACCCGCTCGGCGGTGCCGCTCTCGACGATCCGGGCGGCGTACATGACGTTCACGCGGTCGGCGTAGCGCGCCACGATGCCCAGATTGTGCGTGATGATGATCACGGCGATGCCGAGCCGGCGCGACAGATCCTTCATCAGCTCGAGGATCTGGGCCTGGATGGTCACGTCGAGCGCGGTCGTCGGCTCGTCGGCGATCAGCAGCTTCGGATTGCAGGCGAGCCCAATGGCGATCATCACGCGCTGGCGCATACCGCCCGACAGCTGATGGGGGTACTGCGCAAGGCGGTTCGCCGGATCGGTAATGCCGACCAGGGTCAACAGCTCGATGGCGCGCTCGGTCGCTTCCGCGTCCGTCATGCCCATGTGGATGAGCAGCGGTTCCTTGATCTGCAGCCCGATCGTCAACACCGGATTGAGCGAGGTCATCGGCTCCTGGAAGATCATCGAGATCGAGCGGCCGCGCACCTGGCGCATGGGCTCGGCGTCGAGATCGAGGAGCGACGTGCCTTCGAAGCGGATGCTACCTTCGATGATGCGGGCCGACTGGGGCGGCAGCAGCCGCATGATGGCAAGCGCGGACACCGACTTGCCGGAGCCGGATTCGCCGACGATGGCGACCATCTCCCCCGGATAGACCTTGTAGGTCACACCTTCGACGGCGCGCACGGTTCCATGGGACGTCTTGAAGTGGACGTGGAGATTGTCGATCTCGAGGATTGGCGCGGCGCTCTCGTTGCCAGCGCCTGAACCGTCGCGCCCACGTGAAAGCGCATCCCCAGCGGGACCATGCTGCACGACCTTCTCCCTCCCTGGGATGCCCGAGCTTGTCCGCTCGCTGGCGGCACCCGGATCGTCTTGACGGTACCAGACCTTGCTAGACAAACTTTCCCTTTAGAGCAAGCCTCCAGCACCGTTAACGCTGCCCTATTCCAAGGCAGGATCGGGACTTCCCGCACCTGCCTGCCCAATCCGACAAGGACTGCCGATCATGACCACAGACGCGAAGAGCGCCACGGGCCTTGCCTACGACACGATCGACCTCGTCGCGCCCTGGCGACAGGGCCGCGAGCCGATCGTCTTCCACCACGGCATCGGAACCAACAGACACGTCTGGACGGAGTGGCTGCCACCGATCCTCGACAGCCACAGGGTCGTTCGGTTCGATACCCGTGGCTTCGGGCAGTCGGCGGTTCCGCCCGAGGATCACCTCTGGACGCTCGAGGCGGCACTCGCGGATCTGATGGAGATGGTGAGCGTCGCAGGCGGGCCGAAAGTGCATCTCGTCGGCGAGTCCTTCGGCGGCACGGTGTGCCTGATGGCGGCTGCGCGTCATCCCGATCGCGTGGCGACCGTGACCGTGTCGAATACCGCGTTCAAGGGGACCGGCATCGCCCACGTCGGGGGGTGGCGCGCCGATTTCGAGCGGCGCGGTGCCGAAGCCTGGAGCCGGGACATGATGGCGAAGCGGTTCGTCGACGGCGCGCTCGACGCCGACAAGTGGAGCTGGTTCCACTCGGTTCAGGCCCAGTCGCGGCCGCACGTGACCGCCGGGCTCGGCGAGTTGCTGGCTGGCACGGACCTCACCGCCGATCTGGCGCGGATCACGGCGCCACTTCTCATCCTGATGCCTGACCGCAGCCCGTTCGTCACCGCGCGGATGGGCGTCGAGCTGGCAGAGCACGTGCCGCACGCCGAGTTGCAGGTGATGCCCGGATCGCGGCACGGCCTGCCGTTTTCACACGGTGCCGCGTGCGGCGCGGCATTGGCCCGGCACATCGCTAAGCACGCGCGCTGAGCGGCAACGGCCCGCGATTGACGATGCCCCGATTGACGATGGATGGGGCCGCGCCTAGCGTCGCGGCCTCGCTCAACCCCCAATGGAGGCGTGCCGTGGCCCGGACCTATCTGAAAAGCGCGACCGTCGCCGTAAAGAAGCGGCGGGCGGAGGTCGAGGAGACGGTCCGCGGCATGCTGGCGGAGATCACCGCCAACGGCGACGACGCGATCCGGCGCTACGCCCGCGACCTCGATCAGTGGACGGGGCCATTCCGGGTCACCGCCGACGAGATCATGGCGAAGGAGAAACTGCTCTCGAAGGTCTTCAAGGAGGATTTCGAGATCTGCCTGCGCAATGTGACCGAGTTCGCCAAGCGCCAGAAGGACAGTATCCAGGCCTTCGAGGTGGAACTCTATCCCGGCGCGGTGCTCGGCCAGAGGCTGATCCCGATCGAGACCGTCGGTTGCTATATTCCGGGCGGGAAGTATCCGCTCATTTCGGCGGCCATCATGAGTGTGGGCACGGCGAAGGTCGCCGGCGTCAAACACATCACCGGCTGCGCGCCGCCGCGGGGCGCGGACGGCATCTACCCGCAGACGCTCTACGCGCTGCATCGTTCGGGCGCCGACGAAATCTATACGCTCGGCGGCGCGCAGGCGCTGGCGGCGATGGCCATGGGTCTCGTCGGTATGAGGAAGGCCGATCTGATCACGGGTCCGGGCAATCCTTATGTCGCGGAAGCCAAGCGACAGTTGTTCGGGACTGCGGGTATCGACCTTCTCGCCGGGCCGACCGAGATCCTGGTCATCGCAGACGACACGGCCGACCCGACCATCGTCGCCACCGACCTCCTCGGCCAGGCCGAACATGGACCGGACAGCCCGGCATGGCTCGTCACCACGTCCAGGCGGCTCGGCGAGGCCGTCATCAAGGAGGTGGAGCGGCTGCTGCCGGATCTGCCCACCCGCGACAATGCCGGCAAGGCCTGGGCCGATCTCGGTGAGGTGATCGTAGTCGACACGGACGACGAGGCGATCGCGGTGTCGGACGAGTACGCGCCGGAGCATCTCGAGATCCAGACCGGCCGCGACGACTACTACCTGGAGCGACTAACCAGCTACGGCTCGCTGTTCATCGGCGAGCCGTCGACCGTCGCCTACGGGGACAAGGGCGTCGGCACCAACCATACGCTGCCGACGGGGCGCTCGGCGCGCTACACGGGCGGGCTCTCGGTGCACAAGTTCACGAAGATCGTCACATACGAGCGGCTGACGCGGCGGGCCTCGCGCGAAATCGCGCCGGTGATCTCGCGGGTGTGCCGTGAGGAGGGCATGATCGGGCACGCGATCACAGGCGAAGTGCGCGCCAAGCGCTACGAAGGGGCGAACTGATCTCCCGGCGATCTGCCCGTTGGCAGGGCAGATGATGCCCAAGAGCCGTCATTGCCGCTCCTATCCGAGGTCGCTACCGTCGCAGTCAGGCCAGACCGGAGAGCCCCCCATGGACGCCAAGCAGGAACTGCAGGCTGCACTCGCCAAAGTGTTCGCCGCCGATAGTGCACTTTATCAGAACCGTGGGTTCCAACGCCGGATCGGCTTCGGCAAGCGCCCAGCGCTGATCAACATCGATCTCGCGAACGCCTGGACGCAGCCGGGCCATGCATTCTCGTGCGAGGGCATGGACACGATCATCCCGGCGACACAGGAGCTGCTCAAGGCGTTCCGCGCGCGCAAGTTGCCGGTCGTCTACACGACGACCGCCTACGACGTGACGGAGGGGCCGAACAGCGACATGGGGCTCTGGCAGTACAAGATCCCGGTCGAGGTCCTGAAGAGCGGCAGCGTCGAAGCCGCCATCGATGACCGGATCGCGCCCGAGCCCGGCGAGCATGTCATCGTCAAGAAGCGCGCAAGCGCGTTCCACGGGACCTATCTCGCCGGCATGCTTCGGGCCGCGCAGGTTGACACGGTCATCGTGACGGGCGTCACGGCGTGTGCCTGCGTGCGCAACACCGTCGAGGACGCGATCGCGGAGGGCTTCCGGCCGATCGTGGTGCGAGAGGCCATCGGCGACCGCATCATCGGCGCCGTCGAATGGAACCTGTTCGACATCGACGCCAAGTTCGGCGATGTCGAACCCCTGAGCAAAGTGCTCGCGTATCTGCAATCGAACGAGATCGGATGACGACCGAGACCCCGACTGGCACCAACCGCGTGTTCGTCTATGGCACGCTGAAGCGCGGCTTTCCCAATCATGGCTACATGGCGGGGGCGACGTTCGTCGCGTCCGTCAGAACCGTGGAGCGGTACCCGTTGCTGGTCGGCGGGGACTGGTTCACGCCGTATCTCCTCCCGGAAGCGGGCGAGGGCTTCCAGGTGGCGGGCGAGTTGTGGGAGGTGCCGGACGCGATGATGCCGGCTCTCGACGACCTCGAGTCGACGCATCTTCCGAACGGCTACCGGCGCGTCGAGATCGACGTGGTCGCCGAGGGTGCCGCGGCCCCGGTCAAGGCCTGGGCCTATTTCCGGGAGCGGCGGCACATCGCAAAATTCCACACCGGCAATCTGGCGGACTATCAGGACCGCCGCTACGTGGCGCGCCTCGATCGCGACGTCTGACGCGATCGGGACGCGCGGGGCGAGATCCGGCTCAGCCGAGCCGTGCCGCGGCC
>JBGSJD010000336.1:0-17430 GCA_041742195.1 Hyphomicrobiaceae bacterium | reverse complement strand
GCGTCGCCTTGGCGGCTTTCGGTGCGGGTACGGTGCTCGGGGTGGCCTCCGGTGCCCGGACTCTCTTGGCGACCGGACGTTTCGTCGCGCTCGTGACCGGTGGCGTCGCCTTTCCGATCGCTCCGGCGACGCTGTCCTCGCCGGCGATCTGCGCGCCGAGCGGGCCGACGCATCCGACGAGACAGGCCAACCCTGTGACGAGTGCGAGTGCCCTCATGACGCTCCCCGGGTCTTCGTGAGGTTGCGATCGACGATGCCGGTTGGCGAGACAGCCGTTTGTCCACGGTGGCAGCGTTCCCAGGCTACCAAACATCGTCCAGCTCCGCTGAAGGACCATGATACCACGACAAATAGGGCTCCGGTACGACCGCCGCCGCGCCGGCGACGGATCTTGAATCGAATGGCCCCCGGAGACACTGCTCCGAGGGCCACGCGCAATCCGGCTCGTTAGCGTCGTATCAGAGGCTCTTGTCGATCATCGAGCACAGCGTCTCGGCGCTCGACGAGCTGACCTGCCCGGGCTGGTCCTCGACGTTCAGCACCGTGACGACGCCGTTGTCGACCGCCATCGCGTACCGCTTCGAGCGAACGCCCAGGCCGCGCGCCGAGAGGTCCATGTCGAGACCGATCTTCTTCGCGAAGTCGGCCGCGCCGTCGGCGAGCATCGTCACCTTGCCGTTGGCGCCGGTGGCGCCGGCCCATGCGTCCATCACGAAGACGTCGTTGACGGCCGTGCAGCAGACGGCGTCGAAGCCCTTTGCCTTGAGCTGCTCCATGTTGGCGACGAAGCCCGGCATGTGCGTCTTGTGGCAGGTGGGCGTGAATGCGCCGGGCACGGCGAACAGGGCAACTTTCTTGCCGCCGAACACGTCGGCTGTCGTCATCGGCTTCGGGCCCTCGGCCGTCATCGTCGTGAAAGTCGCGTCGGGCAGCTTGTCACCAACCTTGATCGCCATGGGAAGGGCTCCTGGTGTGCTTGTGTGTGTGAGTGGGGGTGGCCGGGGACGCGTGCGGCCAATGTTCGTGCTGATCGCAGGTCCCGCTGGTGCGGCAACTTAGCGGCAACCTTGTCCCCCGCCAAGCGCGAGTTGCCATGCGTCGACGGATCGGAGTGCCGGCGTCGAGGTCGCGAGCGACGGCGGTGACGGAATGCGCATCGCCAATTGACTTGCCATGCGCCTGCTGGAGATAATGCCTCCGCGGACGGCAGGCGTGGCATCGGATTGCGCCTGTCGCGACGGCAGCTCGCGTCCTGTCCGCAGAACATGAACGAAAACGACTGCCGCATCCTCGGGAGGACTACACATGACATCTCGCCATCTTGGCGCTCTGGGAGCTGCCGTTCTGGCGGTGGGCCTGTTCGCCGCTCCGGTCGCAGCACAAACCAAGCTCACCTATTTCACGGGCCCGACGGGCGGCTCGTGGATTCCGATCGGTGGCGCCTTGAAGGTCATGTGGGAGAAGGCGATCCCCGGGCTCTCCATCGAGAACCGTCCGGGCGCCGGCCTGGTCAATCTGAAGGCGGTCGAGGAAGGCAAGGCCCAGATCGGGATGGGCAACCTCATCACGACGGTCGACGCGCTGCAGGGCAAGGGCACCGGCATCACGCAGTCCTACACCAACGTCTGCCATGTCGCGTCGCTCTATCGCCAAGTCGCTCAGTTCGTGGCCCGCTCTGATCTCGGCATCAAGTCGGTGGCCGACCTGAAGGGCAAGGCCGTCGGCACGCTGCCCAAGGGCAACACCACGAACGAGGTCGCAGGCTGGATCATGGACGCTGCAGGCGTCGGGTTCGGTGGTGCCAGCAAGATGGCATTCGCCAGCATCTCGGACATGGCCAACATGTTCAAGGATGGCCAGATCGTCGCGTCCTTCATCATCACGACGGAAGGCAGCGGCAGCATCAAGGACATGGCCAATAGCCGCGCCATCACGATGATCGATCTCGGTGACGACATCATCGCAGCGCTGCAGAAGAAGAACCCGGGCTTCGTCAAGTATACGATGTCGAAGGCGACGTATCCGGGAATGGCGGCCGACAACAAGACCGTCCAGTTTCCGGCCCACCTGATCGTGAGCTGCAAGCTCCCCGACGACCTCGTCTACAACATGGCAAAGGCCATGACCGAGGGGCTGCCGGACCTCGGCAACGTGAACGCAGTCTTCAAGGGCCAGTCCGCCAAGGACTTCGGCGCCAAGGTCGACGTCAAGTGGCATCCGGGCGCGATGAAGTACTTCAAGGAAAAGGGCGCTCTCTAAGAGACGCTAAGCGCTGGGGGCCGTCACCTGAGTGACGGCCTTCGTGCCGTTTGAGCGGCCCGCCATCTCTGGGCGGCGCCGCGTGTGCGCTCACCCACTTGCCTCCGATCGCATTACGTTCGCAGCCCCCAGCCGGGATGGCCTCCGATGTACAAGCGCATGACCGACATGCTCGTGATGCTGCTGAGCCTGGCATTCACGACGTATCATCTCTATTGCGCATTGTTCGGCGTCCCGGAGCCGATCTACTTCCGCGGCGTCCATCTGATGTTCGCGCTCGTCCTGACGTTCCTCATCTACACCGGCTTCAAGGTCCAGAAGGACGCCGCGCCGGGTGTCTTCGACTGGCTTTTCGTTGTCGGGTCGGTGGCCTCGATCGGCTACATGTTCGTCGAGTACGAATACTTCATCTCGCGCTTCGCCACCGTCGACGATCTGAAGCCGATGGACTGGTTCCTCGGCCTCACGCTCGTCTTCCTGGTGCTCGAAGCCGCACGCCGCGTACTCGGAGCGGCGTTGTCGATCACAGCGCTGTTCTTCATTGCCTACGCCCTGTTGTTCACGAGCCTTGAGCCGCAGATCATGCTCGATCAGGTCTACATGACCCTCGACGGCATCCTCGGCATCCCGATCAGCGTCTGCGCCACATACATCGTGCTGTTCATCATCTTCGGCGCGTTCGTCGAGAAGACGGGCACCGGCCAGCTCTTCATGGATTTCGGCATGGCGCTCGCCGGCGCCAAGCCCGGTGGCCCCGCCAAGGTTGCCGTCATCACGTCCGGCATGTTCGGCACCATCTCGGGCAGCGCCGTCTCGAACGTCATGACCACGGGCGTCTTCACCATCCCGCTCATGAAGCGCATCGGTTATCGTCCGGCCTTCGCCGGCGCCGTCGAGGCCGTCGCGTCCACGGGTGGCCAGATCATGCCGCCGATCATGGGCGCGGCCGCCTTCGTCATGGCGGAATATCTGGCCGTCAGCTATCTGACGGTCGCCGCCTACGCCATCATTCCGGCGTTCCTCTACTACCTCGCGGTCTACGCGGCCGTGCACTTCGAGGCGCGCCGCACGGGCATGAAGGGATTGCCCAAACCCGATCTGCCGCAGATGGGAAAGGTCCTTCGCGACCGGGGCCACCAGTTCATCCCGCTCTTCGTCATCACCGGCGTGCTGCTGTACGGCTACTCCGCGCCCTACGCTGCCATGTGCGGCATCGCCTCGGTCTTCCCGGTTGCCGCGATGCGCAAGACGACCCGCCATTATGTGCGCCCGAGGATCCTCCTCGAAGCTCTGGTTCTCGCGGCAAAAGATACCCTGACCATCGCGACGGCCTGCGCCGTGGCTGGCATCGTCATCGGCGTCATCCTGCTCTCTGGTGTCGCCATCGAGTTCACGTCGTTCGTCGTCAATCTATCGCAGAGCAATCTCGTCCTCGCGCTGATCCTGACGGCGATCGCCGGCATCATCCTGGGCATGGGACTGCCCACGACTCCGGCCTACATCATCCAGGTCGCGCTGCTCGTGCCGGCCGTGATCAAGCTCGGTGTCCGACCCGAGGCGGCCCACCTGTTCGTCTTCTACTATTCGTGTCTGTCGACGATCACGCCCCCCGTGGCATTGGCCGTTTTTGCCGCCAAGAGCATTTCGGGAGGCAATCTGGGAGAGACGAGCTGGGCCGCCGTCAAGCTCGGCGCGACCGGCTATATCGTACCGTTCATGTGCGTCTTTGGTCCGTCCCTGATGCTGATCGGCCCCTGGCAGGACATTCTCCTCTCCTGCATCACGGCCCCGATCGGCGTCGTGTGTCTGGCCGCGGGTCTCCACGGCTACCTCTTGCGCTCCACCACGTGGTGGGAGACGATCATGCTGCTGGCGGCTGCCATGGTGCTGATCTCGCCGGGGCTTCTCACTGACGCGATTGGCCTCGGCTTGGTCGCGTTGATCCTGCTCAGCCAGAAGTTCATCGACCGTCCCGAAACGGCTGGAGAGATCGCCGCCCAATCGTCGGCGGCCGAGTAGCCCGACGCTCGAAGAACAGGCTGAAGGATCACGCCGAATCGCGACTGCTTCCTTGACTCGCCTTGAGGCGTCTGGAAATGTGCAGACGCGCTGGACGCAGTCTGGCCAAGCTCGTCTTGACGTGGTTCTCACGACATGGGGGCCACGTTTGAGAGCGGCGGCTGGAAGACGCGCAGGAAGCGCGCAATTCCTAGGGAGGTTGTCTTGAATATCATCCGCATCTCGCGGCGTGCTGCGCTTTCCGCATGCGCCATTGTGGCTTTCGGGGCCGTCGGCGCCCAGGCCGAGACCAAACATCGCCTCGAGATCTCCCTGGAGACGGGGCCGAACCACATCCGCAATATCGGCGTGACCGAGTGGGTCGAGGACCTCATGAAGCGCTCCAATGGGCGCATCGAGGCGAAGATCTTCCACGGTGCCGCGAAGTTCAAGGATACCGACGTTCCCAAGGCCCTGAACCAGGGCGCGCTCGACATGGGCTATCCGGGCACGTGGCAGCTCGGCAAGTTCGTCGAGGATTTCGACGCACCGGATCTTCCGATCTTCTACGGCCGTACCCGCCAGCAGGTCTACAAGGTCTGGGACGGCCCTGCCGGCAAGCAGGTTGTCGACAAGATCGAGAAGAAGCTCGGCGTGAAGGTCATCGGCCCCTGGCTGGACCTCGGCTTCGGCCAGACGTACTCGGTCAAGGCCGAGATCAAGACGCACACCGACATGAAGAACCTCAAGATCCGCATCCCCGGCGGCTCGGCCAACATCGCCCGCTATCAGGTGCTCGAGGCCAACCCGCTGAAGATCGCTTGGCCTGACGTTCCGCAGGCCCTGCAGCGCGGCACCATCGACGGCCTGTTCACGACCTTCGAGTCGACCCGCAGCGCCAAGCTGTGGGACTCGGGCGTGAAGTTCGCCTACGTCAACAACCAGACGTTCCTGCAGTACCTCCCGACCATCAGCGGCAAGGCCTGGGCCTCTTATCCGAAGGACATCCAGGATCTGATCGTCTCGTCGTGGGCCGCCAAGGTTGGCAGCCTGCGTGATCGCGCCGACCAGCGCCAGAACGAGGCGCGCGAAGAGGCGAAGAAGAACGGCATCACCGTTCATGACGCGTCCAAGGCCGATCTCGATGCCACCCGCGCCAAGCTGATGGCCAAGCAGGATGAGCTGGTCAAGGAGCTGAAGATCGACCCCGAGCTCGTGAAGTCGATCACGGCGACGATGTCCGGAACCTGACGGGACCATCGGGGATCGCGCTGCTAGCGACGCGATCCCCGACCCGCATCTGGTTGCCTGACACTGACGACAGGTTTCCCCGGCGGGCGGACGAATGTTCGGGCCGCCGGGAAGCGTTACCTAGCCTCTCCGCAGAGCCGCCCAACGCTCGCATCTGGATCGCCGAACATGCTCGAGAAATTCGAGAACGCCTTGATGGCGCTCCTCGCTGTGCTCAGTCTTTCGCTGGTCAGCACCGAGGTGGCGCTGCGCTACTTCTTTCCGCGCTACCTCACGGACTACGGGATGGAGTTCACCATCTACTTCACCGTCTGGGCGATCTTCCTGGCCGGCGGTCCACTGGTCCGAGAAGGGCGCCACGTGCGCGCGGACATCCTTCTTCTCATGCTGCCGCCGTTCGCCCAACGCGTTCTCGAGATCGTGGCGTTGCTGGTCGGCCTCGCCTTCGCGGTCACGCTGTCCTGGTATGGTTGGCAGATGGTGCTGAGTTCGATCGATCTCGGCGAGAAGAGCGAAAGCTCGGCCAAGTTCCCCCTTTATCTCTATTACATGGCGCTTCCGTTCGGCACGACGCTGATGATCCCGCCGTTCCTCTATCGCCTCTACCTCTACGTCTTCCGCTTCGATCCGAGCACCATGCTCGTGACCGCCGATCACGTCGCTCGCGACAAGTAGACCGGAAACTGGACACAGCATGACGCCCTTCATCGCAATCGGTCTACTGTTCACGTTCCTGCTGATCGGCCTGCCGATCTACCTGTCGCTCGGTTTCCTGGCGCTGCTGCTGTTCTGGCACGAGGGAACGCCCCTCATCTCGCTGCCCCAGCTTCTCGTCGACCATCTGAACTCCGAAACGCTGCTCGCGATCCCGCTGTTCGTGATCGCGGCCACCTTCATGCAGAAGGGTGGTGTGGCCGGCGCCTTGATCGATTGCGCGCAGGCCTGGGTCGGTCGCGCGCGTGGCGGCCTCGCCCTGGTGGCCGTGCTCGCCTGCACGATCTTTGCGGCCATCTGCGGCTCATCTGTCGCGACGGCGGTCGCCATTGGTTCGGTCGTCATTCCGGCGATGATCGCCCGCAAGTATGAGCCGCACTTCGCGCTCGGCGTTGTCGGGGCCTCCGGCACGCTCGGTATTCTGATCCCGCCGAGCCTCGCGATGATCGTCTACGCGGTCATCGCCGAGGAGAGCGTGCCGCGACTGTTCCTTGCCGGTGTCATTCCGGGACTGCTCCAGGCGGTGCTCTTCATCTCCTGGATCATGATCTACGCCCGTCTCCGGAACTACCCGGTGGAGCCGACGATCTCGCGCGAAGACTTTGTTCGAATGAACCTGCACGCGGTTCCGGCGCTGATGATTCCGGTGATCATCCTCGGCGGCATCTACAGCGGCGTCGTGACGGTGACGGAGGCGGCCGGCGTCGCGGCCCTCGTGGCCATCATCGAGGCGATTTTCATCTATCGTGGCGTCAAGCCTCGCGACATCGTCGCCACGCTGGCGGAATCGATCAAGCTGACCGCTTCGATCGTGTTCATCATCATCGGCGCGCTGGCGTTCGGGCATTGGATCACCAGCGCTGGCGTCGCGGAAGCCCTCGTCACGTACGTGAAGACGTTGAACCTGTCGTCCTGGCAGTTCCTGCTCTTCATCAACGTGGTGATGCTGGTCCTCGGCATGTTCCTCGAGGTGTTCGCGATCATCCTGATCGTCGTTCCGCTGATCCTGCCGATTCTGAAGGCCTTGGACATCAATTTGATCCACTTCGGCATCGTGCTCGTCATCAACATGGAAATCGCACTGATCTCGCCGCCGATCGGCCTCAATCTGTTCGTCCTGTCGTCGGTCGCAAAGCAGCCGATCATGGTCGCTATCCGCGGCATCATTCCGTTCCTGCTCATAATGCTGGGACTTCTGGGCCTGGTGACCTACGTGCCGGAAGTTTCGCTTTGGCTGCCGGACTTGGTCTACAGCAAGTAATGCGCTCGGGCTGTTGGCCCGCCCGAGCCTCACGGTCGAGACGAAAAGCGGCGCGGTGCTACCGCACCGCTTTTCGTTTGGCCCGCTCGGCGACGAACGCCGCCATCACGCGCTGAGGCTCGCCCGTCGCCATCGCTTCGAACGTGGCCCGGACCCCGGCCGCGGTCGCCGCGTCGAATCCAGCCTGTGTCGTCTCCCGGAACCTTTGCTTCGTCAGGCGAAAGGCCGCGGGTGGAACCGCGAGCAACTCATGCGCGGCATCGAACGCGGCCTCGACCAGCGTCTCCCGTGGCGCGAGGCGGCTCGCCAGCCCGATCTCGACCGCCCGTGTGCCCGTGACGAGACCGCCCGCGAGCGACATCTCGAGATTGCGCCCGTGCCCGAGATAGAGGCTCAGCATGTAGCTGCCGACGATGCTGGCGAGACCGGCCTTCACTTCCGGCTGCCCGATGCGCGCCTCGGCATGTGTGATCCTGACGTCGGCCGAGAGCCCGATCTGCATCCCGCCGCCAGCCGCGATGCCGTTCCACGCCACGACACAGGGCTTCGAGAGATCGCGCACGGCCTGGTACATGTCGCGCATGCCGTCGCACCACTGGCGGACGTCCGCCATCGTATAGCCGAGCGTCTCGGCGATATCCTGACCCGCGGAGAAAGCTTTTCCGGCTCCGGTCAGCACAACCGCCGCGACCGCCGCGTCTTGCTCGGCTTCGATCAGTGCCGTCGTGAGTTCTTCGCGAAGCTGTCGGCTGATGGCGTTGAGGACGTCCGGCCGGTTGAGCGTGATCAATCGCACTCCGTCGCGATCATCCCGCAAGACAGTTGCTGCCACCATGGGTTGTCTCCTTCTTGCTTGCCGCTTAGGCGCGTACATCGAGATCGTTGTTGCCGATCGTTGCCTCAAAACAGGCGCAGTTCGTCATTTTTTTCATTTAGTCCGTAGACGAAATAAAATGCCTGACGCATGATGATGTCATCAACTCGACACACACGGTGCTTCTTCGGATGAGCTGGACAGGAATTGCGGTCGATGACGGCTGACATCGTCAACCTGAGGCAGGCCCGCAAGCAGAGGCAACGCGCGGACAAGGCCGTAAAGGCCGCGGAGAACAGAAGTCTGTTTGGCCGCACGCGTGCAGAACGCGACCACGAAGAAGCCACGCGCACGCTTCACGAGAAGGCGCTCTCCCTGCACCGGAGAGGCGACCATCCGACCTCCGGTCCCAAGTCGGACGACTGACGGTCAGTTCGTCCATCATGTCTTGAGGTAGCTTCGTCCGACCATGCCAAGGCCACTCAAACGATCGTTCACGATCGGTGGGCATCGCACATCGATTTCGCTCGAAGCCCCTTTCTGGCAAGCTCTGAAGGATATCGCGCGCCAGGAGAAGGCATCGCTCGCGAACCTCGTCCAGCGCGTCGACGCCAGCCGTGGTGACGGCGGCCTCTCCAGCGCGGTCCGGATCTGGATACTGGAATACTATCGGCAAGGCCCACCAAAAGCCTGAACCTGCACCGGTCGATCTTTCAAGGTTCGCCTGAGAGGCCCGGTCGGCTATGGGTAGCTGCCAGGTGCTGCCCTCGGCCGAAGGATTGAGCTGCGTGGAAGCTGCGATTGAAATTTCCGGCCTGTCGAAAGTCTACGCCTCTGGTCATAAGGCGCTCGACGGCATCGACCTCGACATCCGTCGCGGCGAGATCTTCGCTCTGCTCGGCCCCAATGGCGCGGGCAAGACGACGCTGATCGGCATCGTGTGCGGCCTGATCCGGAAGTCCTCGGGAACCGTGAAGATCTTCGGCCACGACAACGTCACCAGCGCGCTGGAGGCGAGAAAGCTGGTGGGCCTCGTCCCGCAGGAACTGGCCACCGACGCCTTCGAAAGGGTCTTCGATACGGTGAGCTTTTCGCGCGGGCTGTTCGGCAAGCCACCGGCGCCAGCGTTCATCGACAAGATCCTGTCGGATCTGTCGCTGGCCGACAAGCGAACGAGCAAGATCATGACGCTCTCCGGCGGCATGAAGCGTCGTGTGATGATTGCCAAGGCGCTGTCGCACGAGCCGACCGTGCTGTTTCTCGACGAGCCGACGGCAGGCGTCGACGTCGAGCTTCGGCGCGACATGTGGAACGTCGTCCGCCGCCTGAAGGCCGAAGGCGTCACGATCATCCTCACGACCCATTACATCGACGAAGCGGAAGAGATGGCCGACCGCGTCGGGATCATCGACAAGGGCAAGCTCGTCCTCGTCGAGGAGAAACGCGACCTCATGCAGAAGCTCGGCAAGAAGCGCCTGACCCTGGAGCTGGCCGCGCCGCTGGCGGCTCTGCCGGACGAGTTGGCCCGTTTCGACCTGCAGCTCTCGGCGGACGGCTCCGAACTCGTCTACAGCTACGACACCCGCGGCGAGCGGACCGGAATCACGGCGCTGCTGTCGTCGCTGGCGGCGGCCGGTGTCCGTTTCCGGGATCTGAGGACCGCCGAAAGTTCACTCGAGGAGATCTTCGTCTCCCTGACCGGGCGCCAGCAATGAACACCCATGCCATCCGCGCGATCTACGCCTTCGAGATGGCGCGCACGCGCCGCACGCTGCTCCAGAGCGTCGTGTCGCCCGTCCTCGCCACCAGTCTCTACTTCGTCGTTTTCGGTGCCGCCATCGGCAGTCGCATCGCCGAGATCGACGGGGTCAGCTACGGCGCCTTCATCGTGCCTGGTCTGGTGATGCTGACGTTGCTGACACAGAGCGTCCAGAATGCCTCGTTCGGCATCTATTTCCCGCGCTTCATCGGCACCATCTACGAACTTCTGTCGGCGCCCGTGACCGCGACCGAGATCGTGATCGGCTACGTCGGAGCAGCCGCCACCAAGTCGGTCGTGCTCGCGCTCCTCATCATGATCACGGCCGCCTTCTTCGTGCCGCTCCAGATCGCCCATCCCTTCGCCATGCTGGGCTTCCTCGTTCTGACAGCGATCACATTCAGCCTGCTCGGTTTCGTCATCGGCGTCTGGGCCGACAACTTCGAGAAGCTCCAGCTTGTGCCGCTGCTCGTCATCACACCGCTGACATTCCTCGGCGGCACGTTCTACTCGATCGACGTCCTCCCTCCGGTCTGGCGCGCGATCAGCCTCGCCAACCCGGTCGTCTATCTCGTCAACGGCTTCCGCTGGAGCTTCTACGGCAAGGCGGACGTCAGCGTATGGCTCTGCCTCGCCATCACGGTCGGCTTCATGCTGGCGTGCCTCGCGGTCATCTGGTGGATCTTCCGGACCGGCTATCGGCTGAAAACCTGACGGCTCGGGATCGGCCACTGGTGCCGCCGCCGGATTTGTGCTGCCATGCGCCGTCGCCGGCTTTCTGGCGGAAAAAATCACCATTGCGGGACGGGCTCTGATGGCCACAGGCATCACGTTCGATGAAGAGTACGACGTTGTCGTTGCAGGCGGCGGCTCGGCGGGTTGCGTCGTTGCCAGTCGTGTGACGGAGGATCCCACGATCTCGCTGTGCCTGCTCGAGGCCGGCGGACGCGACCGCAATCCCTGGATTCACATTCCGCTCGGCTTCGGACGCATCGTGCCCAATCCGCGCTACAACTGGGGCTACGCGACCGAGCCGGAGCCGGGCTTGAACGGCCGGTCCATCGTCTGGCCGCGCGGCAAGGTGCTCGGCGGCTCGGGCTCCATCAACGGCCTCGTCTTTCTGCGCGGCGCGCCGACCGACTTCGACGAATGGGAGCGTCTCGGCGCGACCGGCTGGAGCTATCGCGACGTGCTCCCCTACTTCAAGCGATCCGAGCATAACGAGGACGGCGCGGACGAGTGGCGCGGCCAGGGCGGCCCGATGCACATCTCGAACATCAAGAATCCGTCGAAGCCGGCCCGCGCTTTCGTCGAGGCGGCCACCCGCCTGCAGATTCCGCGAAACGACGACTTCAACGGCGAACGCATCGAAGGCGTCGGTTTCTGTCAGTTGAACGTCAGGAATGGCCGCCGCATCTCGACGGCTGTCGGATACCTGAAGCCGAACCTCTCGCGCCCCAACCTCCACCTGAAGACCGGAGCACGCGCTACGCGCATCCTGCTCGATGGCAAGCGCGCCGTCGGCGTCGAGATCGAGGTGGGCGGCCAGCGCAAACGCATCGGCGCCCGTCGCGAGCTGATCCTGTCCGGCGGCTCCATCAATTCGCCGGTCCTGCTGATGGCCTCGGGCATTGGCCCGGGGTCCGAACTCGCCGCCATGGGCGTCGACGTGCAGCACGATCTGCCCGGCGTTGGCAAGGAACTGCAGGACCACCTGCTCGTGCGCATGGTCTTCAAGACCAAGGCCAAGGGAACGCTCAACGAGGTCTATCGCAATCCTCTCCAGGCGCTGGGCATGGTCATGGAGTACGCGACGAAGCGCTCGGGCCAGCTTGCGGTCGGCGCTACGGAGGCGACCATGTTCGTCAAGTCGCGCCCCTCCGAGCCGATCCCGGACATCCAGTTCCAGTGCGCGAACTTCTCGACCGAGGGCGCCTTCAAGGTCGGCCTTCATCCGTTCCCCGGCTTCATGTTCAACTTCTGCGTCTGTCGTCCCCACAGCCGCGGCGAGATCAAGCTGCGCGACCGCGACGGCCGCATGCCGCCGCGCATTCACGCCAACTACATGACGCACGACGAGGACTGGCGGATGATGGTCGACGGCTGGCGCATCGCCAGACAGATCGTCGAAACGGAGCCCTTCAAGTCGCTGGTCAGCGAGCAACACCTCCCGGGCCCCGAGGTGCGCACGGACGACGACTTCAAGGAGTACGTCCGTAACAACGCATCGACCGTCTACCACCCCTGCGGCACCTGCCGCATGGGCACTGACGATCGTGCCGTCACGACGCCGGATCTGAAGGTCCGCGGCATCGACGGGTTGCGCATCGTCGACGCCTCCGTGATGCCGATGGTGCCATCGTCGAACATCCACCCGGCGACCATCATGGTGGCCGAGAAGGCCTCCGATCTGATCAAGCGCGATCTGAAGCGCTGAGCTGAACTCGAACCCGAACGGACGATCGCCATGGAATTGGGAAAACTCGGCGTCTGGGCCTCACTCGATGCCCTGACGGCCGCTGACGCGGCAGCGTTCGCCCGTCGCCTGGAGGCGCGCGGCTTCAACACGCTCTGGCTCAACGAAAGCCGCGGCCGCAATGTTCTGGTCAATGCGGCCTGGATGCTGGCGAGCACGAAGACGCTGAACATCGCCACCGGCATCGCCAACATCTACGGCCGCGATCCCATGGCGGCGTCGGCGGCCATGCACGGGCTGAACGAGCAGTCCGGCGACCGCTTCCTGCTCGGCCTCGGCGTCTCCCACAAGCCTCTCGTGTCGGCACTCCGTGGCCACGACTACGGCAAGCCCGTCGCGACGATGCGCGCCTATCTCGAGGCCATGGCATCGGCTCCCTACATGGCGCCGATGCCGAAGGAAAAGCCCAAGGTCGTCCTCGCGGCGCTCGGTCCCGTGATGTTGAAACTCGCAGCCGAGAAGGTCGACGGAGCGCACCCCTATTGCGTCACGCCGGAGCACACCGCCGAAGCCCGCTCGATCCTCGGGCCGGGGAAGATCCTGGCGCCCGAGCAGATGGTGATGCTGGAGACCGATCCCGTTCAGGCGCGCGCCGGCGCGCGCGTGGCGCTGGCCCCCTACATTGCCATGGAGAACTACTGCGCCAACTGGCGCCGCCTCGGCTTCACCGATGACGACATGGCGGGCTGCGGCTCGGATCGCCTGATCGACGCCAACATTGCCTGGGGCGACGAGGCAGCCATCCGCCGTCGCCTGCAGGCGCATTGGGACGCCGGCGCCGACCACGTCTGCATCCAGTCCATTCACCCCACGGGCGACCGAGCGCTGCTGGACGAGCGGATCTTCGATCTGCTCGCGCCCGCGCGAACGTCCTGACGCTGCGACTGGGGCGCGTCAGTCGTATTGGCTCGCGGGCCAGTCGAGGCCGTAGTGATCGCGCAGCGTTGTGCCCTCATAGTCGGTGCGAAACAGGCCGCGCTGCCTGAGGATCGGCATCACCTCCGCGACGAACACGTCGAGCATCCAGGGCAGCACCGGCGGCATCACGTTGAAGCCGTCGGCGGCTCCGTCCTGGAGCCAGTCCTGCATCAGGTCCGCCACCTGCTCCGGCGTGCCCGTGAAGATGAAATGGCCCCGCGCGCCTGCGAGGTAGGCGAGCAGCTGTCGAAGCGTCGGCCGGTCGCGCCTGACGAGGCCGACGATGACTTCGGTGCGGCTGCGCGCGGCTTCGACCAGGGCCGGCGGTGGGAAGTCCTCGGGACTGAGGGGCCTGTCGAGCGGGAGGTGCGAGAAATCGTGGCCGCCGAAACGGCCCGAGAGGCGCTTGCGCCCGACTTCGGTATCGGTCAGCTCGTCGAGCTCCCGCTGCAGCCGCTTTGCCTCGGCTTCCGTCGATCCGATCATCGGGCTGAGGCCCGGCAGGATGTGCACCTGCTCCGGCTTCCGTCCCGCCTCGACGACGCGCGCCTTGATGTCGGCGAGGAACGCCTGCGCCGTCTCCTTCTCCATGTGTGCCGTGAAGATCGCATCGGCATGGCGCGCCGCGAACCCGCGCCCCGTGTCCGACGATCCCGCCTGGACGAGAACCGGGCGGCCCTGTGGCCCGCGGGGCAGGTTCATCGGCCCGGCGACGGCGTAGTGCGGTCCCTTGTGCGCGATCGGCCGGATGCGCTCGGCGCGGGCGTAATGGCCACTCTCGCGGTCATCGACGATCGCGTCGCTGGCCCAGCTGTCCCACAGCGCCTTGACGACGGCCATGTACTCTTCGGCCCGCTCGTAGCGGCCGGCGTGCGTCACCTGCGGCGCGTCGCCGTAGTTCCGGGCCGCCGCCGCAGCCCACGTCGTGACGATGTTCCAGGCCACGCGCCCACCCGAGATGTGATCGAGTGAGGCGTACTGGCGCGCCAGATTGAACGGCTCGGTGTAGGTCGTCGACGCCGTCGCGATGAGGCCAATCCTCTCGGTCGTGGCCGCGATCGCTCCGAGCGCCGTGATGGGCTCGAGCCAAGTGCGCCCCGCCTGATCGACGTCGTCGGCGAGGGCGAGCTGGTCGGCGAGGAAGATCGAGCAGAACTTGGCGGCTTCGGCCTTCTGCGCCAGCTCGATATAATAGCGGATGTCGGCGAGCGACCGCTGCGACGCCGCGGGATGGCGCCACGACGCCTCGTGGTGGCCGCGGCTCTGGATGAAAAGGTTGAGGTGCAGGTGCCGTTTCATGCGGGACACTCGATTGCGGCGGATGTCGAATGTCCAAGCGTAGGCAGATTTGTCGGCCATCGCAAAGCGCTGTGTCGCGTCAGGGCGTCGGCTCGTCCTTGGGAGTGGCCTGAGGCGTATCGGCCGTCGCCGCACCATGCACGCGCGCCAGCGCTTCCGCGATCCTGACGCTGTCGAGGTCGTCCTTGTGAATGACGTCGATCGCGCCCGCCTTGATCAGCACGCCGCGCCTCTGCCGGTCGACGGCGCCGCTGACGACGACGATCGGCCCGCTGTAGCCGCAACGTCGAAGGAACGGGATCGTCTGCGTCGCGTTGTCGTTGGGCTTCAGGTAGTCGTCGAGAAAAATCAGCTCCGGATGCCGCTCGATGACCGCATCGAGCGCGCTGCCGAGCGTCTTCGCCCGCCGAACCTGGATCGAGTAGCCGAACATGATGTGCAGCGTCGCGCGGAGCCGGTCCGCATCGAAGTTCTCGTCCTCGACGATCAGCACGTCCGAGAGCGGCGGCAGTCCCATCCGCGTCTTCGTGACGTCTGCCTTCTTGGCGAGAAAATTGCCGCCGGTTGAGTTGGACATTCTCGTTCTTTCTTGCTCTGGGTATGCATCGGCTGCGGCTCAGGTCTTGAGGGACCTCGGCCAGACGACGCGGAACGTCGTGCCGCGCCGTTTCGCGGGCTCCGAGATCACCTCGATGCGTCCGCCGAAGCGCTCGACAGTCTTTCTGACGAGGGCCAGTCCGATGCCGGCGCCGTCGGGTCCTTGCTCGCTGTCGGCGATCTGGCGGAACGGCAGGAAGATCGCCTCGTGCCACGCCGGGTCGATGCCGGGCCCGTCATCGCTCACGCTGATGACGAGGTCGTCGCCGTCCACCTTGCAGTCGAGCATGATCATACCGGCCGCGAGGTCGTGATGCTTGCTCGCATTGTCGGCAAGGTTGCGCAACACGATGTCGAGTGGCTCGGCGAGCGTCTCGATCGTCGGCCAGTCGCCTGTCACGGTAACCTGGTGCTCTGAGCCGTGCGTCGCTGTTCGCGCGATCTCGCGGGCGAGGCCATGGGTATCGAGCACTTCGAGGCCGTCCGTCTTCCGGCCGGCGCGGGCATAGTCGAGAAGTCCGCTCAGCATGGCATTCATGCGCCGCCCTTGGTGGAGGCTTCGCTGCAGGGCTTCACGCGCGACGTCGACCTGTCCCGCCTCCAGCGCCGCGAGCGCGTCCGCCGAGCCGAACCGCAATGCCCTGAGTGGCGCCCTGAGGTCGTGCGAGATCACCGATGCGAATTCCTGCAGATCGGCATTGGCCGCGGCGAGTTCGAGATTGGCGCGCTTCACGAGGCGCGACTGTGCGGCAACCTCGGCCTCCGCGATGGCACGCGCCCGAACTTCAGCCGCGAGCCGGTACTCGAGATCGACGCGCGAGATCGCCCGCGCGACCAGCAGATAGTAGGAGCCCTCGCGCGGGCTCCAGAAGATTGCGAAATTGAGCCGTTCCTGAAGGCTGTCCGTGTTCTGCAGCAGCACATTCGGGATGACGACCGATCGCTCGGGCTCCGAGACGAGGCGCTTGATGTCGCCCTCGAAACCGAGGAACACGGGCAGCGCCGTTTCGAGCCGCGCGCCGACCGGCATGGCATCCATGAAGTGCCCGAACGTCTGTCGGATGACGAGGTCGCGGTCGAGCCACGCGACGCCGAACGTCCGGCGTTCGGCGAGAAAGCGCGCCATGGCCTCGAGCTGCCGCGCATCGGGCCCGCGGCTATCAATGCTCGCGGCGGACGATGTCATCGGAGATCCGCTTGAAGGCAGGCACGACATTGAGGGCCGTCAGAGCACTCGTCCAGATGAGGGGTTGTCGGGCTTCGCGAAGCGGCTCCGGCAGGATCGAAGCGTCCGGAGCCCCCAGCAGATCTGTCTTGTTGACGACGAACGCGAACGATCGGCTCGGCATCGCATTCTGGAAACTGTCGGCGAGTTTGATCATGTGCAGAAGCGTTGACTGTCGCATCGCGTCTCCGATGATCATGGCGGCCGAGGCGCCACGCGAATAGATGTGCTGGAAGATGCTCTCGCCGTAGTTCCCGTCGAGATCCCAGATCACGAGTTCGACGGTCACAGGCCCCTCCGTGCTGTCCGCCTCGATCCGGTAGGTATAGAGATCGACGCCCATCGTCGCGATGTAGTCGGCTTTCATCTCGTCGTGCACCAGCCGTCGCACCAGCGACGTCTTGCCCACGCCGATCTCGCCGAGCAGCAGCAGCTTTTTCGTGATCATGGTGATTGCCGCCTCTCGCCCTCGAAGGCCAGCTCGAACTCGACCCTCCGGTTGGCGCTTCCCGGCCCTGTGCCGGGTGCGAGGTTGACGCCATTGGCGCGTCCGACGGGAATGAGCAGCTCGCGGGGGATGCCGAGCGCCTCGAGCGCGTTGGCGACCTTTTCGGCGCGCCCCTGCGCCAGCGGCGTGTTGCGGGTCACCGTACCCGCTTCATCGGTGTAGCCGACGATGCGGATCGAGGCATTGGCGGCCTTGAGCAGATTGGCGAGCTTGTCGATCGTGGCCGCAGCATCCGCGGGATCGCGAAAATCGGTGTCCGCATCGAAGAACACGGCGTGCCCTTTCACGAACTCGGCGAGCGCCTCCCGCGCCGTCGGCGGCCGCGGCCGCTGTTCGGCGAACTCGCGCTCG
>JBGSJD010000335.1:0-7725 GCA_041742195.1 Hyphomicrobiaceae bacterium | reverse complement strand
GCCGGCAAGCTCGCCACTCCGCGCTGGCTCGACCTGCTGCTCATCGTGCCGCTTGCGATCGGCGTGTGGCGGAGGTCGCCGGCGTGGCTGTTCCTCGGGCTGGCGCTGTTCTTTCCGTTCGCGCCCGGCGCTTCGCGCTACTGGATCGAGAATTTCGGCATTCTGGTGCTCATCTACGTGATGCTCGGCTGGGGGCTCAACGTGGTGGTCGGGCTCGCCGGGCTCCTGGATCTCGGCTACGTCGCGTTCTATGCCGTCGGGGCCTACTCCTACGCGCTGCTGGCGCAGACCTTCGGGCTCTCGTTCTGGATCTGCCTGCCGCTGGCCGGCATTCTCGCAGCGCTCTGGGGGGTGCTGCTCGGGTTTCCGGTGCTTCGGCTCCGGGGCGATTATCTCGCCATCGTAACGCTGGCGTTCGGCGAGATCATCCGCGTCGTACTGATCAACTGGCAGAGCCTGACCGGTGGTCCGAACGGCATCTCCGGCATTCCGCGCCCGACGCTGTTCGGTCTCGAGTTCAAGGCCGATGGCGGCTTCGCCGACTACTTCGGCCTCGAGCACACGTCGCTGCACCGGATCATCTTCCTCTACTACATCATTCTGGTGCTGGCGCTCGTGACCAACTGGGTCACCGTCAGGCTTCGGCGGCTTCCGGTCGGGCGCGCCTGGGAGGCGATGCGGGAGGACGAGATCGCGTGCCGCTCGCTCGGCATCAACATCACGAACACCAAGCTCACCGCGTTCTCCATCGGCGCCATGTTCGGCGGCTTCGCGGGCGCGTTCTTCGCGACCAAGCAGGGGTTCATCTCGCCGGAATCGTTCACGTTCTGGGAGTCGGCCATCATCCTCGCCATCGTCGTGCTCGGGGGCATGGGGAGCCAGGTCGGCGTCGCCGTCGCGGCGCTCGTCATGATCGGGGGGACGGAGCTGTTCCGGGAGCTCGAGATCTACCGCATGCTCGTCTTCGGCGTGGCGATGGTGGCGGTCATGGTCTGGCGGCCGCGCGGCGTCGTCTCGGGTCGTGTGCCGACCATCGCGCTCAAGGAGACGCGGCGCATCGGCGGCGATCTCGTGAAGGAGGGGCACGGATGACGGCGGGTTCGCGTCCGATCCTCGAGGTCGAGGGCCTCGGCATGCGGTTCGGCGGCCTCGTCGCCGTCGACGGCCTGTCGTTTTCGGCCAAGCGCGGCCAGATCACGGCGCTGATCGGTCCCAACGGTGCCGGCAAGACCACCGTCTTCAATTGTGTCACGGGCTTCTACCGGCCGACCTCGGGGCGGATCACCGTGCAGCACGACGACGGGCGATCGTTTGCGCTCCAGTCCATGGCGGGGCATCGCATCTGCCATCAGGCGAAGGTCGCCCGTACGTTCCAGAACATCCGGCTCTTCGCGGGCATGAGCCTCCTCGAGAACCTGCTCGTCGCGCAGCACAACAAGCTCATGCGCGCGTCGCTGTTTACCGTCGGCGGGCTCATCGGGCTTCCCGGTTTTGCCGCGGCCGAGCGGGCGGCGGTCGAGATCGCGAAGCACTGGCTCGAACGGGTCGGGCTCGTCGACCGGGCGGACGATGCGGCAGGCGATCTTCCCTACGGCGACCAGCGGCGGCTCGAGATCGCGCGCGCCATGTGCACGGGACCAGCGCTCCTCTGCCTCGACGAACCGGCGGCCGGTCTCAATCCGCGCGAAAGCCGGGAACTGAACCAGCTTCTCCTGTCGATGCGGGGCGAGAACGGACTCTCGATCCTGCTCATCGAGCACGACATGGGCGTCGTCATGGAGATCTCGGACCACATCGTGGTGCTCGACTACGGCAAGAAGATCGCCGAGGGGACGCCGGACCATATCCGCAACGACCCGGCCGTCATCGCCGCCTATCTCGGGGTCGAGGACGAGGAGACCGCGATCGCCGTCACGACGGGGGCGCGCCCATGACGCGGCCGCTGCTCAGCCTTCGCGGCGTCGAGACGTTCTATGGCAAGGTGCAGGCGCTCAGGGGCGTCGACCTCGACGTGCGCGCGGGCGAGATCGCGACCATTATCGGCGCCAACGGGGCCGGCAAGACCACCCTGATGATGACGATCTGCGGCACGCCGCGCGCACGGCACGGCCAGATCGAGTTCGACGGGCAGGACATCACGCGGCTCGCCACCCACCGGATCATGCATCTCAGGATCGCGCACTCACCCGAGGGGCGGCGCATCTTCCCGCGCATGACGGTGCTCGAGAACCTGCAGATGGGTGCACTGCTCAATCCCGAGCGCGACCAGACCTTCGACATCGACCTGAAGCGGGCGTTCGAGCTGTTCCCGATCCTGGAGCGACGGCAGGGCCAGCGCGGGGGCACGCTTTCTGGTGGAGAGCAGCAAATGCTCGCGATTGCGCGGGCGCTGATGGGGCGGCCGAAGCTGCTCCTTCTCGACGAGCCGTCGCTCGGTCTCGCGCCGCTCATCGTGCGCCAGATCTTCGAGGTGATCCGGGAGCTGAACGCGCGCGAGGGGCTGACGGTGTTTCTCGTCGAGCAGAACGCCTATCACGCGCTCCGCCTCGCGCATCGCGGCTACGTCATGGTCAATGGCCAGATCACGCTGTCGGGGACCGGCGCGGAACTGCTCGCGCGGGAGGAAATCCGCGCTGCCTACCTCGAGGGCGGGCGGCACTGAGACGGCAGGCCGCGCGGCGAACATGCGGGTTGCCGGCAAGTCGGGCAAACACGCGCGATATTGCCTCCCGAACGCCGCGATTGTTGTGCTATTCGTGATCGATCAGCAGGTCCGGCGGCGCCGGATGCTGGGCTCGACACATCGAGGTGTACACCCATGAAGCGACTTCTGGCACTGACCACGCTCGCGGCCGGCCTGGCCGCTCCCGCCGTGGCCCAAGAAATCCCGATAGCGACCATCGGTCCGATGACCGGCCAATACGCCTCCTTCGGCGCGCAGATGAAGGCGGGCGCGGAGATGGCCGTGAAGGATATCAACGCGGCTGGCGGCGTGACAGTCGGCGGCAAGAAGATGCCGCTCAAGCTGACCGTCGGCGACGATGCGTGCGACCCGAAGCAGGCGGTCGCGGTCGCCACCAAGGTGGCGGGCGAAAAGGTCAAGCTCGTCGCCGGCCATTTCTGCTCGGGCTCCTCCATCCCGGCCTCGAAGGTCTATGCCGAGGAAGGCGTCGTGCAGATCTCGCCGGCCTCGACCAACCCGAAGCTGACGGACGATCGGGCCGGCCCGAACGTGTTCCGTGTCTGCGGCCGTGACGACCAGCAGGGCTCGGTGGCGGGCCAGTACCTCGCCACGAAGTTCAAGGACAAGAAGGTCGCCATCGTCCACGATAAGTCGGCCTACGGCAAAGGCCTCGCCGACGAGACGCAGAAGGCGATGAACGCCGCCGGCAAGAAGGAAGATCTCTACGAGGCCTATACGGCCGGCGAGAAGGACTACACGGCGCTCGTCACCAAGCTGAAGCAGGCTGGAATCGACGTGCTCTATGTCGGCGGGTACCACACCGAGGCCGGCCTCATCGTGCGCCAGATGCGCGATCAGGGCATGAAGACGATCCTCGTCTCGGGCGACGCGCTCGTGACGCAGGAATACTGGCAGATCACCGGCAACGCCGGCGAAGGCACGCTGATGACGTTCTCGCCCGATCCGCGCAAGAACCCGGCAGCTTCTGGCCTCGTCGAGCGGTTCCGCGCCGCCAAGATCGAGCCCGAGGGCTACGTGCTCTACACCTACGCCGCGATCCAGGCGTGGAAGCAGGCCGTCGAGAAGGCGAACTCGCTCGACAACAAGAAGGTCATCGAGCAGCTCAATGCGCTCGAGTTCGATACCGTGCTCGGCAAGTTCAAGTTCAACGGCAAGGGCGATCCGACGCTGCCGCCGTACACCTTCTACGAGTGGAAGGGCGGGCAGTACGCTCAGCTCTGAGCCAGCCTGCGGTCGGAACAGACGTCAACGATCAGACGAGGCCTGTGCAGCGAGCGCTGCGCAGGCCTCACTCATTTCCCGGATCGGCCGACGTCAGAACCGCGGCCGGGTCGGCAGGTCGATCGGGACGTATTCGACGGAACTTGACTGGACCGGCTGGGGATAGAGCTTCATCAAGGCCAGCATCTCGCCCGGCATGCCCGTGCGGACGGGCAAACCCAGTGCTTTCGCCTCTTCGGCTGTCAGGGCGTAGTCGTGGGTCCACTGGCCACCGGCCAGCTTCTCGGCCAGCGCCTCGGCCTTGGACAACTCCATCTGCGGCGTGAGCAGTTCGACCGCGCCCTTCTTGACCTGCGCGAGGGCCTTCTCGCTGACGTCCGCCAGTACGATCGTCAGGTCGAACACCGAGGCGATCGGCTTGACTTTCGGAACCCGCGCGATGCTGGCGGCGGGCAGCCCGAAGATCTGCGGATCGATCGGCCCGAGAACCGAGAATTCCCCCATCACGATCTCGTCGGCCGCGAGCGCGATGAGCGTTCCGCCCGACATGGCGTAGACCGGCACGTAGACGGTCACCTTGGCCGGATGGGCCTCGACGGCGCGCGCGATCTGCATGGCCGCGAGCACGAGGCCGCCTGGCGTGTGCAGGACCAGATCGATGGGCAGGTTCGCCGGCGTCTCCTTGATCGCGGCGATGATCGTCTGGGCGTCCTCGAGGTCGATGTGGCGCGACACCGGCAGCCCGAGAAGGCTCCGCTTCTCCTGGCGATGGATCATGGTGATGACGCGGGAGCCGTGCGCCTGTTCGATCGCCTTGATGGCGCGCAGTCGCTGCAACGTGAAGTAGCGCCCCATCAGGAACGGTTGCAAGGCAATGATCAGGACGGCGATCCAGATCAGGCTCGAGAAGTCCGGCATGGCGGCAATTTCCTTCGGCTGCGACCTGATCGAACGCTAGCAGGTGCGCCTCGGTTCCCCGCCACCAGGGCGCCGGCATCGTTTACGGCCGGTCACCGGATCAGGAGGTCACGGCTGGCCCGCGGGGCTTGCAGCGCACGTCCAGGACGGCCTGACGCGCGCCCGCGTCGTCGATATGAAGGAGCGGCCTGCCTGTCGCGATGGCGCTCTGGAAGAGGCTCATCGCCTCGCCGCACTGCCGCCGGTCGACGGGGCGTTCGATGGTGCCGCCCTTCGCCAGCCAGATCACAAGGGTCAACTCGAGCACGCCACACCCCCAACGCCATACACGACACGACGATCAGATCGTAGCCCATGAGCGTGGCATGGAAACGTTCACAACGCGGCAACGGTGCGGTGCCCGGGGGGGGGCAGTGCGCATGCAACACGTTGGTGCTTGCGCGGCGGCGCCCGGTCGGGCACCAAACGCGGTCGAAGACACCCCCGAGGGATGCGATTCGCCGCGTCCCGCCACCGACCGAGGACAACATGCACTTCAACGCGGTGTTGCTTGCTCCGGGATCGCTGAATCACATCGCCAACACGGTGAAGGGGTATGCCCTCGCCATCGGCGTCGCCTTCGCCATCTGGCTCGCGTGGCAGTGGTGGCGGAGCCGGCAGGCGGACATGTCGTCGGAGCGCGCCGTGCGGGCGCGAGAAGCATGGGCGCGGCATCAGACGCTGATGCTGCAGATGCCGGAGCTGGCGGAGCCGATGCTCGGCAGTCTGTCCAGCCCGATCGAGGTGGCGCGGTACCGCACTTTCGTCGCGGCGCTGCTCGCGACCGGAGACCAGATCCTGGCGCTGGAGCCGAGCGACCAGTGGCGCGGGACGCTCGGCCGACATCTGGCGCCTCATGCCTCCTATCTCGGCTCGAACGAGTTCCGGGCCGCTGGTTTCACCGACTGTTCGCCCGCCATGCAGCAGGTCATCGCCACGGTGACCCGGTCGCAGGGCGCATGACGCGCGAAGCGGTCCTGATCATCGTCGTCGGCGGGTTCGCGGGGGGCTTCGTCAACGGCCTTTCCGGCTTCGGGCTGGGCCTGACGGCGCTCGGGATCTGGCTCCATGCCGTGCCCCCCGCGATGGCCGCGACGCTCGCCGTCGCCATGTCCGTGCTGTCGCAGCTGCAGACGTTGCCGCTCGCCTTCAAGAGCTTCGAAGCGGGCAATACGCTGCGTTTCGTGCTGCCGGGGCTCGTCGCGGTTCCGCTCGGTGTGCTGGCCCTGGCGGTTCTCGAGCCGAGACCGTTCAAGATCGTCGTCGGCCTGTTCCTGGTGCTCTATTCCGCCTACGCCCTGTCGAGGGGCGTGGCGCGACACATCTTCAAGCCGGCGCTTCCCTCCGACGTCGTGGTCGGCTTCGCGGGCGGTTTCCTCGGCGGCCTCGCTGGGCTTTCCGGGGCCCTGATGGCGCTGTGGACGGACATCCGGGGCGATGCCAAGGACGCACGGCGCAGTCTCCTGCAGACATTCAATCTCTCTGTCCTGTCGGTGGCGCTCGTCAGCCATGCCGTGGGCGGGCACATTACCCGCGAGACGATGCTCGCGCTCGCCATCGCCGCGCCCGGAACAGTTGCCGGTGCCTGGACCGGGGCCTGGTGGTACAAGCGTCTCGCGGACAACGATTTTCGCCGGATCGTCCTGCTGCTGCTCCTCGTGTCGGGTCTGGTTCTGCTCGTGGGGTCGTGACGCGGAGAGGCACGACCGCGCAGGGGCCAAGGATGGGCTGGCATCGCTCGCGCGGACGATGTAGGAAGCGTGGCGAAAGTGTGGTGTCGTCGACGCCGCCTCTCAGCCGCACCATCTTCCGGGAGCGCGCCCTCGAGGCCGCCCGGCACCCTGCCGGACACCGCTCTCCCCAGGATCGCGTCGTTCTGAAGGATCATCATGCCGAAGACGCTCATCATCGACGGCCAGACCATCGAGGTCGACGACGGCATCACGCTGCTGCAGGCCTGCGAGCAGGCCGGCGTCGAGATTCCCCGCTTCTGCTATCATGAGCGGCTCTCGATCGCGGGCAACTGCCGCATGTGCCTCGTAGAGGTGGTGGGCATGCCGAAACCGCAGGCTTCCTGCGCGCTCGGTGTCAACGACCTGCCGCCGAACCGCGACGGCACGCCGAAGGTCATCAACACGCGCTCGCCGATGGTGAAGAAGGCGCGCGAGGGGGTGATGGAGTTCCTGCTGATCAATCATCCGCTGGACTGTCCGATCTGCGACCAGGGTGGCGAATGCGACCTGCAGGACCAGTCGATGGCCTATGGCGTCGGCGGGACGCGCTACTCCGAGGCCAAGCGCGCGGTCGAGGAAAAGCACCTGGGGCCGCTGATCAAGACGGCCATGAACCGGTGCATCCACTGCACGCGCTGCGTGCGCTTCATGACCGAAGTGGCCGGCGTCGAGGAACTCGGCGCCATCGGGCGCGGCGAGGACATGGAGATCACGACGTACCTCGAAAAGGGCCTCCACTCCGAGATGTCGGCGAATGTCGCCGACCTCTGTCCGGTGGGTGCGCTGACGCATCGGCCCTGGGCGCACAACGCGCGGCCGTGGGAGATGCGCAAGACCGAATCGATCGACGTCATGGACGCGATCGGTTCCGCGATCCGCGTCGACGTTCGTGGCCGCGAGGTGCTTCGCATCCTGCCGCGCGTCAACGATGCGGTGAACGAGGAGTGGATCTCCGACAAGTCCCGACATGTGGTCGACGGCCTGCGCACACAGCGCCTCGATCGGCCGTATGTGCGGGTGGACGGGCGGCTCCGCCCCGCGACGTGGGACGAGGCGTTCGGGGCAATCGCGGCGCGGGTGGCGGTTCGGGATCTGGCGGCAGCGGCGGCG
>JBGSJD010000334.1:0-2153 GCA_041742195.1 Hyphomicrobiaceae bacterium | reverse complement strand
CGCCGGCTTCGGATCGGCCTGCAAGCGGTGCAGGATTGGCAGCGCGAAGGCCGCCGTCTTGCCCGTGCCCGTCTGCGCGATGCCGAGCAGGTCCCGGCCCGTCATCAGCGACGGAATGGCCTGGGCCTGGATCGGGGTCGGTGTGGTGTAGCCTTCGGACTCGAGCGCCTTCAGGAGCGGCGCAGCGAGGCCGAGGTCGTTGAACGTTGTCACGTTGTAGCTTTCTGAACATGCGCCGAGTGCCCGCGCACGGGGCTTTCCCGGCGAGGCGCGCTATTGGCGCGAGGGTCGGTGACACCCCGCGTGCCCTGGGTTGTCGGTTGGGTCGTTTCAGGGGCGCTCAACAGGTTGGGACAGGGTGGGCCACGATAAACGGTAGGCCGACACATCCCCTTCACGCGGCTGGAGCGCCATCAAGCTCCATGCGGAGCGCCGTCCTTCTCTCATGTTGCAGCGCAGCGGTCAATCGGAATGCGCGAGGCGGCTGGGCAACGTCGCCGCGGACGCTATGCTGGGCCGCCTGCGATACGAGGAGCCGTCCATGCCGAAGTTTGCCGCCAATCTGTCGTTCATGTTCACCGAGGTGCCCTTCGCCGAGCGGTTCGAGGCGGCGGCCAAGGCCGGCTTCCGGGCCGTCGAGTTCCTCAACCCGTTCGAGTTGCCGAAGGACGACCTGGTGGCTCGCCTGCGGGGCAACGGCCTGACGCAGGCGCTGTTCAACATGGCCCACGGTGATTTTGGGAAGGGCGAGCGCGGCATGTCGGCCATCCCGGGCCGCGAGGCCGAGTTCGAGAAGGCCGTCGCAGCCGCCCTCGACTATGCCGAGGCGACGGGCTGCAAGCGCCTGTTCGCCATGGCCGGGCTCCGCCACCACGGCGCCGATCGCGCCACCTATGTCAAGAACCTGAAGACGGCGGCCCGGATGCTCGCGGGATCGGGCATCGACGTGATCATCGAGCCGATCAACACCCGCGATATCCCGGGCTATTTCCTGAACACGACCGGCGAGGCGCGATCCATCATCCACGAGGTCGGCGCGCCCAACATCGGGCTTCAGTTCGACCTGTATCACCGCCAGATCATGGAAGGCGACGTCGCCACCGCCATCTGCGAGTTCGGCCCCCTCGCGCGCCACTACCAGATCGCGTCCCCGCCGGACCGCGGTGAGCCCGACGACGGCGAGATGAACTACGCCTACCTGTTCAAACTCATCGACCAGTCGGGCTTCGACGGCTGGGTCGGGTGCGAATACAAGCCGAGGAACGGAACGGTCGAGGGCCTGAAGTGGGTCAAGGCGCTGGGTGTCAGCCTGTAGCCGAGCGCTCGGCCTGCGGCTCAGAGCCTTGCAGGCGGAGGCGGATCTTGGCACGTTGTCCGGACGAATTCATCGGAGGTCCTCCATGCTGATCGTGACCAGCGCGAGCGAGGCGGCCGCGCGCAGCCGCCAGGTTCATGTCAACGGCCGCGACTACCGCCTCGACGAGTACGTGGGCGCGGCACCCAAGAAGGGCCACTACGTCGCCGGCAACGAGTCCAACGACGATGGCCGGCCGCAGGGCTTTCTGGTCCACCAGCCGCCCAATGCCGTGACCCCCGCCCACTTCCACGAGCCGAACCAGTTCCAGGTCTTCGTCGGCGGCAGCGGACGCATGGGCGCGGCCCCGGCGAAGCCGCTCACGATCCAGTACGCGAACGGCCACACGCCTTACGGCCCGATCGTCGCTGGCGACGAGGGCGTCCAGTATTTCACGCTGCGCCAACGCTGGGACCCCGGCGCCAAGTACCTGCCGGCGTCCAAGGATCTCCTTCGCAAGGGGGGCCAGCGGACACGACTGAAAAGCGGCGTCGGTGTTGCCACCGAGGAGGAGCGCCGCGTGCGGACTGCGACGGTCGTCGACGTCCTCATGCCCGAGGAGGCGGATGGCCTCGCCGCCTGGATCTGGCGCCTGCCGCCGTCCGCAAGCTTCACCTTGCCCGATCCCTCTCGCAGCGGCGGCCAGTATCTGATCGTGGCGGCCGGTGCGCTCGCAGCCGGTGACCGTGCCCTGGAGCGGCTGTCGACGGTGTTCATCTCGCCGGAGGAAGCGCCCTATGGGACCAGCGCCGGCGCCGAAGGCCTGGAGCTGCTCGTCCTGCAGTTCCCGCGCATGGGC
>JBGSJD010000333.1:0-3472 GCA_041742195.1 Hyphomicrobiaceae bacterium | reverse complement strand
GCAACGGCGAGATCGTCCGGCTCGAAGCAGCCGGGCGTCGCCCAGGCAAGCCGGTCGTCGAGTTGGTGAGCGCCGCGACGGGGGACGAGGCGAGGCTTCTGGTCACCGGCGCAGCCGAGCATATGCCGCGCCGCCTCCGAGACTGGCTGATATCGGAAGCCAAGCGCGACCTCGACGACAGCGTGGCGACGCATGCCGCACGTCTCGGGCTGAAGCCGCGCCGCATCACCCTCCGCGACCAGAAGAGCCGCTGGGGATCGTGTTCGAGCGATGGCCAGCTCTCGTTTTCGTGGCGTCTCGTCCTCGCCCCGCCGCTCGTGCTCGATTATGTCGCCGCCCACGAGGTCGCCCATCTCGCCGAGATGAACCACGGCCCGCGCTTCTGGGCGCTGGTGAAGAAGACCATGCCGCGCCTGGACGAGGCCAAGGTCTGGCTGCGCATCAACGGCATGGATCTCTACAGGTACGGCGGCTGAAGCCGGTTGGGGAACTGCTTAGTCCTGGCGGCGGAACTGGACGTATGGCGCCCGCGTCGCGACCCGCGCATAGAGCCTCTGAGCTGCCTCGTTGTCCTCTTCCGTGACCCAATAGGTCCGCGTCGCGCCCTGCGCGTCGGCCTCGGCATAGACGGCATCGATCAACGCGAGGCCCAAGCCTTGTCCGCGCTGCTCCGCGGCGACGAAGAGATCCTCAAGATAGCAGTACCAGGTCTTCGACCAGCTCGACCGGTGCAGCACGATCAGCGCGAGACCGACAGGCTTCTCCGCGTCGTCGACCGCCACCAGCGAGATCATGCCCGAGCCGGGATCGAGGACGCGGCTCCACGTGAGATCGATGACGTCGTCCGCCACGTTCGCTCGATAGAACGCGACATAGTCTCGAAAGAGCGCCGTCCAGTGGGCCTTGTCGGCGGGGCGGACCCGGCGCACCTGGGTGTGTGTCATGGCGGCCTGCTCCGATGGACTCTAAAGAAGAATGAGGGTCGCGAGGCCGAGGAACGCGAAGAATCCGACCACGTCGGTGACGGTGGTGACGAAGACGCCCGAGGCGACCGCCGGATCGAACTTGAACCGCTCGAGCGCGAGGGGAATAAGGATGCCGGCGAGCGCCGCCGCCAGCAGGTTGAACATCATGGCCATCGCGATCACCAGGCCGAGCTTGCCGATTCCGAACCAGAACAGCACCACGGCGCCCATGAGCGCCCCAAACATGACGCCGTTGATCAGACCGACGGACGCCTCGCGCAGGATGACGCGCGCGGTGTTGCTCGGTCCGAGGTCGCGCGTCGCAAGGGCGCGCACCGAGACGGCCATGGTCTGCGTCGCGGCGTTGCCGCCGATCGACGCGACGATCGGCATCAGTACGGCGAGTGCCACCATCTGCTGGATGGAGGCGTCGAACAGCTGGATCACGGACGACGCGAGGAGCGCCGTTCCAAGATTGATGAAGAGCCACAGGAACCGGCTTTTGACCGTCGGGATGACCGAGTCTGCGAGACTTTCGTCTCCGAGACCCGACAGTCGCCGCAGATCCTCTTCGGTCTCCTCGCCGATCACTTCCACGACGTCGTCCACGGTGACCACGCCGACGAGACGATCGTTGGCATCGACGACCGGCGCCGACTTGAGATCGTAGCGCTCGAACTGCCGCGCCATTTCCTCCTGGTCGGAGGTCGCGAGCACGACATGCCGGTCCGCATCCATGATGGAGCCGATGTTCACGTGTCGCTTCGTCCTGAGGAGCCGCGAGAGATCCACGCTGCCGAGCACGCGAAAGGCCGGATCGATGACGAAGATGTCCGAGAACGTTTCGGGCAGATCCTCGGCCTCGCGCATGTGGTCGATGACCTGCCCGACGGTCCAGAACCTCGGCACCGCGACGAAATCCGTCTGCATGAGACGGCCGGCCGTCTCCTCCGGATACTCGAGGTTCTTTTCGAGCGCGGCGCGGTCGCTCGATGGCATCTGCGAGAGAACGTCGCGCTGGTCCTCTTCCTCGAGGCCCTCCATCACGTAGGCGGCGTCGTCGGTGTCGAGCGCCGTCACGATCCGCGCCAGGACGTCGTTCGGCAGGTCCTCCGAAAGCTGGTCGCGGACGCTCGGATCGAGCTCCGACAGGACTTCAGGATTGAACTCGGTCCCGAGCAGTTCGACGAGCCGGACGCGCTGCGCCGGTTCGAGAAGCTCCATCAAGTCGGCCAGGTCCGGCGCCTTGATCGAGCGGGCGAGGAGACGCACGGCATCGGCGTCGCCATCATCGAGAGCGGTGCTCAGCATGGCGACAGTCAGCGGCGTCGGCTCGATGGCCCGTTCGGAATCGGCATCGTCTGATGTCGGCTGTTGCATCTGGGCCGCAGTCCTCGATAGGTCGTTGGGAAGATTGCCGAATCGCGCTCATGGTGCGCTCGGCAACGTGCCGGCACCGTTCGAACCGCCGCAACCTCTTGGCCCGAATTCGCCCGACCGCAGCATGTCGCATGTTGCCACAATCAATTTCCAGTATTTTCAAGGCGGGCTGCGTGTGCGTCAAAGTCCGGACAAGGGCGACGTAGGGGATGCCGACATGTTTGTCGGCGGACGTCGCAGGGATAGGATGACCTAAGATGCGCTCGAGCATGTTCGCCGCGATCGTTGGTGCATTGGCATGGTCGGTACTGCCGCTCGAGGCCGCCGCCCAGTGTGGTCAGGGCGCCATCGGCACGTCGCGGCAGATCGAGATCGACACCACCGGGGGGCCTCGGTTCGGCCAGCTCCAGTACCAGGGCAACGACATCCTCCGCCCGGGCGAGGTCGTTCTGACGTTCGATGACGGTCCGCACAAGCAGCTGACCCCCACGATCCTGTCGATCCTCGACCAGCATTGCGCCAAGGCGACCTTCTTCATGGTCGGCCAGCGGGCCATGGGCTACTCGGACCTCGTGCGCGAAGTGGCACGCCGCGGCCATACTGTCGGAACGCACACCTGGTCGCATCAAAATCTCAAGACGCGCTCCGCCGACGCGGCCACCGCCGAGATCGAACTGGGCATCAGCGGCATCCAGAAGGCGCTCGGCGCCCCGGCGGCTCCGTTTTTCCGCTTCCCCTATCTGAGCGATCCGGCACATGCGCAGGCGCACCTTCGGACGCGCAACACCGCGATGTTCTCGATCGACGTCGACTCCTACGATTTCCGCACGCGGAGCCCGACCGTCGTGATGCGCAACGTGATGAAGCAGCTCAAGGCGAAGGGACGCGGCATCATCCTGTTCCACGACATTCAGCCGTCGACGGCGGGTGCGCTTGGTGCGCTGCTCACCGACATGAAGGCTGCCGGCTACACCGTGGTGCATCTGGTCCCGCGCCGTCCGCAGGTGACGCTGGCGGATTTCGACCGCCGCCTCGGCGCTCCCTCCAAAGGAGTCGTGGCGGCCGGCCTGAGCGTGCCCCAGCGATCCGTCGTGGCCCCCGCCTGGGAGCAACGTGTGGCGGCAGCG
>JBGSJD010000332.1:0-4627 GCA_041742195.1 Hyphomicrobiaceae bacterium | reverse complement strand
GCAGCTTGTGCATGCGCGTCAACCAGGCCGCCAGGGCCGGCCGGGAGGCCGCATGGTCGGCGATCCCCCAGTGGGCCGCCTGATCGAGGCCGGCCAGCAGATAGAGCTGCGCGAGATTGATGGCGCCGGTCATCAGCGGATGGCTGACGTCCTGCTCCCACTGATCGGCCAACCGCTCGGCCCTCTCCCGTTCGTGGGCGATGATGCCGGGCGAACGCTCGCCCTCCGGCCGTCGCAACTCGCGCACCCAGACCGAGAGCCCGTCCGTGAACGAGCGTGCGCTCGCCTCCAGCCGCCCATAAAGCCAGTTGTCGTCCGACCAGGGACACAAAAGCGGCGACGGCCCACTGATGTGGTCGAGATACGCGACGATGAGCTGGCTATCTTCCAGTCCGGGCTTTCCCGGAATTTCGAGATAGGGAACGCGCCCCGATGGATTGACCCGGTAGTACGGGCTGCCGGCGGTTCGCGTTTGCGCGGCGACGACCTCGACGCTTGGCCCGAGTCCTTTTTCCAGGATCACCATGCGCGCGACGCGGGCGTAGGGCGACGTCGGTGTGATATAGAGCCTCACGCGATTGATCCTCCGGGTGTGCGCCGCTTCTGGCCGCCACCGGCGAGAGCGTCGGGAGATTGCCTCATGCGGGTCGCCGAGATCGAGATCCTGATCGTACCGGGCTGGACGGGAGCCAGCGCCGACCATTGGCAGTCGCGCTGGGAACGCAGCCTGTCGACGGCGCACCGCGTCGAGCAGGCCGATTGGGACAAGCCCCGGCTTACCGACTGGGCGGACCGGATCGTTGCCGAAGTGATGGCCGCGCGAAAGCCGCCGGTGATCGTCGCCCACAGCTGTGGCGTAACCGCCGTCGTGCACGCCGCGCCGCGCATCGCAAGTCGCCTCACAGGCGCATTTCTCGTCGCTCCCGCCGATCTGGCTGGCCATGACGTTTGGCCGGCGACCGATGGAGGCTTCGTGCCCCTGCCCATGGACCCGCTGCCGTTCCCGTCCAAGCTGATCGGTAGTTCAACCGACCCCTATTGCTCGGTCGAGCGCGCGCAGGAACTCGGCGCGGCATGGGGCTCCGACGTCTCGATCATCGCCGGTGCCGGCCACATCAATGTCGAATCCGGCCACGGTCCATGGCCCGAAGGCCTGTTGACCTTCGGGCTGTTCCTGAAGCGGCTCACGCCCCCGGCGGTCCACTGAATCCCGATCAACGACCGGATTCGATGTCCCCGATGGCCTTGGCCAGGAATTCCGCCATCTGGTTGCGGATTTCGTCGTCTGCAACCGCCACGCCTTTGTCGGCGAGATCCTTGGCGATCTTGCGCACCACGTCGTCGTCGCCTTTTTCGGCCAGATCGGCCTTCCGGACGGCCTTGACGTACTCGTCGAGCGCCGGACCGGCGATGCCGAGCTTCGCTCCCGCCCACTCGGCGATCATCTTGTTGCGCCGCGACTCGGCCTTGAACTTAAGGTCCTGATCGTGCGCGAATTTTTTCTCGAACCCCTTCTGGCGCTCATCGAACGTGGTCATCTGCATCTCCACCTTTGATTGTATTCGGATGTCGATCCAACCGAAATTTGCCGCGGGCCGGGCGTCCCGTCCAAGGTTGACTGGCATTAACCTCCTGCCAGTGAGGAAATCAACAGCGCAAACGGGGCCTCTTTTACCCACAGTCCGCCTCGGGCCACCCTTACATTGTTTCTGAAGCCGCGTTCGGCTAGACTCCCATCCAACAGAGATCGCGTCGTCCCGCCGGTTTTTGCCTGTTGCAGGATGGTCGAGGGCCTGCCCCAGGTGGGCCCGAGACGACAGGGCCAGGCACTGCCGCTCGGCCCCGACGCCATCGAGAAACGAAACTGACTCCTTGCGAGGATCAAAGAGATGAACAGGCGGCGTCGCGTCTACGAAGGCAAGGCCAAGGTCCTTTATGAAGGTCCGGAGCCGGGCACGCTCATCCAGCATTTCAAGGATGACGCGACCGCGTTCAACAACAAGAAGCACGCGCTCATCGATGGCAAGGGCGTCCTCAACAACCGCATCTCCGAGTACGTCTTCCAGCGTCTCGGCGAGATCGGTGTGCCGACCCACTTCCTGAAGCGCATCAACATGCGCGAGCAGTTGATCCGCGAAGTCGAGATCATCCCTCTCGAGGTCGTCGTGCGCAACGTGGCGGCGGGCTCCCTGTCGCAGCGCCTCGGCCTCGAGGAGGGGACCGCGCTCCCGCGCTCGATCATTGAATTCTATTACAAGAACGACAAGCTCGGCGACCCGATGGTCTCCGAGGAGCACATCACGGCCTTCGGCTGGGCGAGCCCGCAGGAGATCGACGAGGTCATGAGCCTCGCCATCCGCATCAACGACTTCCTCGTTGGCCTGTTCCTTGGCATCGGCATCCGGCTCGTCGACTTCAAGGTCGAGTTCGGCCGTCTCTATGAGAACAACGACCAGATGCGCATCGTACTGGCCGACGAGATCAGCCCCGACTGCTGCCGCCTCTGGGACATGACCTCCGGCGACAAGCTGGACAAGGACCGCTTCCGCCGCGATCTCGGCGGCGTGCTCGAGGCCTACACCGAGGTCGCGCGCCGCTTGGGCGTCCTGACTGAGAATCCCCGTCCCAAGGGCGCCGGCCCGGTGCTGGTCTCGACCAACGGTCAGAAGCCGAACTGACGGCCGCTGGCGGACCACATCATAGAATGGGAAAGGGGTCGGTTCGCCGGCCCCTTTTGCATGATGACGGTCCGGGCGAGATCACGCGTCGGTGCCGCTCCGCCCGTATGCGTCGAGATAGGCGATCGTGGCAGCCACGAAATCGTCGTAGGACATCGAGAGGCCCTGCGTCGTGATCGACAGGCCGTCCGCACCGAGCCCCGCGTTGGCGCGCCGCGTGAGGCGCGTGATCATCGACGGTTGCAGTTTCGCCTCCACCTCGGGGTCCACGTCGAGCACCAGAATGCGCTGCCCGCTGTATGCCCAAGTCTTGATGCCACGGATCGCCGTCCACGGGATCCGATCGGCAGCGACCCGCGTGTCGAGAATGCCTTCGGGCGTGAGGCTCAGCACCGGCCCGATGGTCGTTGCCGCACGCCAGCCGATGACAACGAGACACGCCCCGAAGAACACGAGGCCGATCCAGCCGACTGCCATGGCGATGTAGTTGTCCGGAAACCGGAACGTGATGCCGATGAGCGAATGAAGCGCGAGCACGCCGCTCCCCCCCGTCATGATCACGCCGATGACGAGCAGCTTGATCATCTCCCACGGCGATTGCCGGATCTCGAGGCGCGAACGGGTGTCGATCATGCTCTCGTCCTTGTGAGCTGTCTCCCGCTCCCCCATTCTAACCGGCCCGTGCCGTCGCAGGCAATTCGCCACCGGTCGCACTTGTGCCCGGGCGGCGATCTGGGCCATAGAGTGCGCCGGAGACAGACCTGCACGCGAGGCGAGCGCCGATGAAAGCCAGGATTCGTATCACTCTGAAGAACGGCGTGCTCGATCCGCAAGGGAAGGCCATCCAGAGCGCGCTGGGAAGCCTCGGCTTCGCCGGCGTCGAGGAGGTCCGCCAGGGCAAGTACATCGAGGTCGATCTCAGCGAAACGGACGAGGCCCGGGCCCGGGCCGAGGTCGAGCGCATGTGTCGGGAATTGCTGGCCAATCTGGTGATCGAGAACTACAGCTATGAACTCACCGCCTGACCCGATCCGCCAGACCGACGTGCACGACGACGCCGTCCGCGCGATCAGGTTCATGGCCGTCAAGGCCGCGATTTTCATTCTGGTGCCATTGCTGGCGGCGCTTCTCGCCGTCTGGTGGCGCTTCGGCTGAACGAGCCACAGGAAAGGTCCGCCCATGCGCGCTGCCGTGATCGTCTTCCCCGGCTCGAACTGTGATCGTGACGTCAAGGTGGCCCTCGAGGCGGTCACCGGCAAACCGGCCCTGATGGTCTGGCACGGCGAGACGTCGCTGCCCCCCGTCGACGTCATCGTGCTGCCGGGCGGCTTCTCCTACGGGGACTACCTCCGGTGTGGCGCCATGGCGGCCCATTCGCGCATCATGGCCGACGTGATCTCGCGCGCCAAGGGCGGCACCCCGGTCCTCGGCATCTGCAACGGCTTCCAGGTGCTTTGCGAGACCGGTTTGCTGCCGGGCGTCCTTCAGCGCAACGCCTCGCTCCGGTTCGTCTGCCGCGACACCTGGCTCCGCATCGAACAGACCGAGACCCCGTTCACGAGCGCCTACCGCATGGGCGAGATCGTCAACATCCCCGTGGCCCACGGCGACGGTAATTACTTCTGCGACGAGGATACCCTTGACCGGCTCGAAGGCAGCGGCCGCGTGGTCTTCCGCTACGTCGATCCCGAGACGGGCGAGCCGACGCTCGAGGCCAATCCCAACGGCGCCATCAACAGCATCGCCGGCATCTGCGACGGCAAGCGCCGGATCGTCGGCCTTATGCCCCATCCCGAGCGCCACTTCGAGAAGCTGCTCGGCTCCGACGATGGCCGGCGCGTCTTCGAGAGTGCGCTGCGGAGTATCGCCGCCTGAACGGCCCGCCCCAAAGGTCGGCGCGTCGCAACTATCGGCGCGGCCGGTCGCGCACGAGGATCCAGGTCGGCCCC
>JBGSJD010000331.1:0-23490 GCA_041742195.1 Hyphomicrobiaceae bacterium | reverse complement strand
CGATCGCAACCAGCACGATGTCCGCCGCGAACCGCCCCGCGCTGGTCTCCACGGCTTCGACGCGGTCGCGCCCCGCGATGGCCTGCACTGTCGCGCCGGTGAAGATCCGCACGCCCTTCGCCCGATGGAGTTCCGCGAAATAGTGCGATACCTCGGGACTGACCACGCGCTGGAGCAGCCGATCCTGCGCCTCCAGAACGGTCACATCGCGCGCCATCGTACGCAGGACGGCCGCCACCTCGAGACCGATATAGCCGCCACCGATGATGACGATCCGCGCCGCATCGCCGAGCGAGTTCCGCATGGCGACCACGTCGTCGATGCCGCGAAGGGCATGCACGCCGGGCAGCCCCGCGCCAGTGAGTGCGAGGCTGCGTGGGCGTGAGCCGGTCGCCAGCAGCAGGCGGCCAAAAGGCAGTTCACGACCGTCGCGCAACGTGACGCTCCGACGGGATCGATCGATGGCGATCGCTTCGGTTCCCTTCATCAGCTCGATGCCGTGCTGCTCGAAGAACGCCGGTGGCGCCAGCCAGAGCTGTTCCGCCGTGCAGTCACCCGACAGGAACTTCTTCGACAACGGCGGCCGCTGGTAGGGCAGATGCGGCTCGTCGCCGATCATCCGGATCGGGCCGTCGAAACCGAGACGCCGCAGCGTCTCGGCACACTTCAGGGCGGCCTGACCCGCACCGACGATGACGATCGGTTCCCGCATCGCTCCCCTCGCAACCTGGCGTCAGGCCGCGTACGGGAGGCCGCTCTCGATGGGCAGTCCCTCGTCGCGCGACCACTCGTTCCAGGAGCCAAAGTACATCCGGACGTCTTTTATTCCAGCCTCCTTCAGCGCGAGGAAGGTATTGGACGCACGGGCCCCCTTGAAGCAGTAGAGAATGACCGGCGTCGATGGCTCGACTCCGACCGTCGCGCACTCGGCGAGAAGCTCCTCGCGCGACTTCATCACGGGCCCGGCGGGACCTGGCTTCATCATGCGGTACCACTCGAGCCATCGGGCGCCCGGAAGACGTCCCTTGCGCGGGCAGAAGTCGCGGCCATAGGGAGACGAACTCTCCCCGATCCACTCGTCGACATCGCGCACGTCGAGCAGCACGGCGTTCTTCTTCTCGATCGTCTCGAGGACCACGTCCTTCCCGACCATGACGGAGGCTGCCTCCGGGTCGATCGGAAACGTTGCAGTCGAAGGCGCCGGGACGTCGGTCGAAAGCGGGCGGCCATCGGCCGTCCACGCGTTCAGGCCACCGTGCAGAACAGCGATCTTCGGATAGCCGAGAAAAGACAGCAGATAGTAGCCGCGACACGACTGGCCAAATCCGGTGTTCATCGATTGCTCGACGAAGACGGCCGTCTCGACGCCGCTGAGGCCAGCCTTGCCAAAGGCGTCCGCAAACTTCTGCGTCAGCTCCTTCATGCCGTCCGGCGTGGACGTGGCGAGGTAGGTGAAGATCTCGTGGACGTTCACCGCGCCTGGGATGTGCCCGGCGGCGTAGCTTGCCGGGTCACGGGTATCGATGACGACCACGGGCGCACGTTCCATGAGGCCGGCGAGCTCGTCGGGCCCGATCAGTGCTTTCTGCATGCCAACACATCCTTCTGATGAAAGCCTCGTCGTGTCGCCTCCTTGGCGGACGTCGCCTCCCTTGCGCTGGCCGATCAGTAGGACATGTCGGACAGCATTTTTCGCAATTGTTTCGTCGCCGGTGTCACGATGGCCACGAAGTAGGCCTCGCGCAGCCGGCGTTGCGCCGCGCCGTTGGTGACGTAGCCGCGCGCGCCCTGATGGAGCATCGCGTAGTGCGCCGCCTTTACCGTCGCCTCGCCAGCCGCAAGGCGGGCCTCGACGACCCTGCGGAAATAGGCGGGGTCGGTCTCGAAGGGCGTTTTGGCGAGCTCGGCGACCTCGGCCTCCATGGCCGCGAGGTGCTCCTCGATCTCTTCGGGCTGCACCTCGATGAAGCGATTGACGTGACCGAGTGACGGGCGTTCTCGGCGCATGATGTCGGCGCAGTTGCGGATCATGCCGAACGCCATGCCAGCCTGCAGCAGGATGAAGCCGGCGCGGATGCGGGGGATGTACGTGTCGATCGGGTCGGCGAGCACGGCCTCGTCGGGGATCAGCGCATCGCGCAACATGACCGAGTACGTCCGCGTACCCTCGAGAGCAACGAAGTGGTCGCTCTGGCGGATGGTCACGCCGTCGGCGGCGCAATCGATCACCGCCATGACGCGATGGGCGGGATTGTCCTCCAACTCGAAGATGCCGCCGAAGAGATGCTCGGGGCCGAGGTTCGACACCCAGGGCAAAAGACCCGTCACGCGGTAGCCGCCCGGCACGCGGCGCGCCTTCAGCTTCAGGCGCTCGATGCCGAAGAACGTCTTCATCGGATTCGAAAGCCCGGTGCCGCCGAGCTGGCGTCCGGTCGCAAGTCGCTCGCCGATGCGGTCGCGGAGCGCGGTGTTGGCCGACGTGTAGACGTACCAGCCGAGAGCGTCCTGGCACCACACGCAGAAACTGGTCGAAAGACACAGCTCGCTGATTGCGCTCATCGCGCCGATGGATCGCGAGAGGTCCGGCGCTGCGGCGAGATAGCCCGGCAGATGCCCCGCGAACGCGCCCGCCCCACCCAGCTTGCGAAGGACGTCTTCTGGATAGAGGCCCTTCTGGTCGATGTCTGCGACCAGCGGGGAAAGATCCGCGCTCGCGATGGCCCGAACCGTCTCGAGCATGTCGGGCGTAGCAGCCGGCCGCAGGGCGGACGACAGGACGGTTGCTCCGGCGATGGTCATGGTTGCGTTCCCTTGTGCTGATCGAAAGCCGGCCCCGGCACCCGGCCGGGGCCGCGCGTCACGTCACTTCGCTGCAACCACGAGGTTGACCGGGCGAATGAAGGTATTGGCGACCGGCGACCACTTGGTCACATGTGCGATGAGGGCATCGACCTCGGCCTTCGGGGCGTCGCACTCCATGATCACGTTGATGCGCACGTCGGTGAATCCGACCGGCTTCTCGCTGATGTCGCCGGTGCCCCAGACGGCCGTGATGTTGAGGTCGCCCTCCAGCTCGAGTTCGAGCTTCATGACCTTCCATCCTCGATGGACGGCATTCGCATGGAGACCGACTGCGAGACACGAGCCGAGCGCCGCCAGCGAGGCCTCCGACGGGTTCGGAGCCGTATCGTCCCCGAGCAGGCCAGGCGGCTCGTCCACGATGTAGGGCTCGAGGTTGCGCACGTAGTTCAGATGCCGGAATCGGCCTTCTGCCACCGTGCGGCATTTGAGGGTCCGGACCGCCTTCGGATTGGCCTTGGCCGTCGCGATCAGCTTTTCGAGGCCGTCACGATCGATCGGCTTCAGGCCGTCTTCCGCTTCCGGTGCGAGGCATCCGGTCAACACGATCGATGCTTGTTCCGTCATGGTGCAGCTCCTTTGGTTTCTGCCGTGGTTCGTCGTCAGGTGTCGCGCGACCAGCTCACGCGGCGGATCGCCTTCTGGCAGACCGTGTCGATCAGGAATCCGATGATGCCGATAACGATCACGGTGGCAGCGAGGCGGTCGTACTCGAGGGTGTCTCGAGCGTCGTTGATGGCGTAGCCCAGGCCGGACTTCACCCCGAGGTACTCGGCCGGAACCAGCACGATCCACGCGACGCCCAGAGCGAGGCGGACGCCGGTCAGGATGTCCTGCGCGATGGCCGGCAGGATCACCACCCAGAGCAAGTGGAATGGCCTGGCGCCCAGGTTTCGCGCGACCTTGAACCACGCCGGGTCGATGCGACGGACACCGGCCGCGGTCGCAAACAGGATTGGCCAAACGGCCGCGACTGTAATCAGGAAGACAATCGCGGCGTCCCATGTCGCGAACGCCATGACAGCGATCGGCATCCACGACAGCGGGCTGATCATGCGCAGGAACTGGAACGGCACGTTCGTGATGGTGCGCAGCGTGGCGATGCGACCGATGAGGATGCCGACTGGAACGCCTACTGCGATGGCGATGGACAAGCCCAGCCCGACGCGCCAGAGGCTCGGCGTCGTCATCGACCAGACTTCCCCGGTGGCGACCATCTCGACGAGCCGGCCGAGGGCCGGCGTGGGCGCGAAACCCGCGAACGATGAGGTGCGCGGGTTCGCCGCGACAATGGCGCCGCCGATCCACCAGAGCACCAGGAGCAAAGTGATCCCGAGACACGACAGGGCGAGGCTCGTGAGCAGCGGCCGCGCCGCGCGCCACGTGGCCGCCGCACTCGGCAGAGCCGAGATCATGCCGTCGCTCGGGACTGCAGGAATGACGCGCGCGCTCACAGCGTTACAAGCTCCTCGCGCACGTAGGGATCGGAGGAGCCTTTCACACTCGGATCCTGCTTCCAGTCCGTGTGCTTCTCGAGGGCGGCTTTGACGAAGCTGTAGGCGACGAGGTCCTCGGCGACGAACGTCGGGTCCAATCCCTTGAGGAAGGTCGTGTCGCCTGCCACCAGGGTCCGCGACATGGCCTCGACGATCAGCTTCGTCGCGCTCGGATAAGGCCAGGGCTGGAAGTCGATCCGGCCGTTCCCCCACTCCGCGTGCTTGATGGCGCCGGTCGGTCCGTAGAGCTTTGTGTCGTAGAGCGTCATGGCGCGCTCGACGACGGGCGCCGGCACCGGAAGATAGCCCTCGCCGTCCTTGGACAGGAGCGTAGCCACCTCCTTCTTGTTCGCCGAGGCGTAGGCTGCCGCTTCGACCACGGCCTCGACGACCTTGGCCGTCCATTCCGGCTTGGCCGTCACCTGCTGCTCGTTCATGCATACGACGCAGCAGGGGTGGTTCTTCCAGATATCACCGGTGAAGCGCAGCATGCGTGCGCCCGCACGCAATTCGCCGAGGGCGTTGAACGGCTCTGCGACGATGTAGCCATCGATCTTCTTGGCGGCGAGCGCCGGCGGCATCTCGGGCGGCGCCAACACCTGGAGATTGACTTCCTTGGCACCGATCTTCTCGCCCTCGCCCTTGATGACGGGTGTCAGGCCGGCGTCGCGGAGCGCCATCTGCAGCACGATGTTGTGCATCGAGTACCAGAACGGAACCGCGATCTGGGTGCCGCCGAGATCCGCGAACGACTTTGCGGCGGTATGGCTGCCCACCACCACGCCGGAGCCGTTGGTGTGGGCCCAGGCCATGATCTTCACAGGGAACTTGTTGTTGTAGCGCATCCAGACGGGGATCGGCTTCAACAGGTGGACCAGGTTGAATTTGCCGGCTGCAAAAGCCTCCACGAGAGGAGACCAGCCGCGGATGAGCGTCGGCCGTTCGGATGCGAGGCCCTGCTTTTTGAAGAAGCCCTTCGCGTGAGCGACCAGCAAGGCGGTAGCGTCCGTGATCGGCAGGTAGCCGATCCGCACGACGTCGGCGGCGCGGGCCAGGCCGGGATAGCCGCCCAATGCCGCGCCGAGTGCTGCGTAGAGACCGCCGGCTGCCAGCATGTCGAGGGTCTGGCGGCGCGAAAAGCCCGGATCCGCAAACGACGTTGCCGCAACCGTGTCGCCATGACCGTCCTCACAGCCGCAACCGAGATCATGCGTTGGCGCCGCATCGTCGTGGGTCTTGCGCGTCATGCTTTGCTCCTCATCAGTCCGTGTCGGGCCAGTGGGTTGACCGAGGCGGAACTCTCGGCAGAAGTGCCCGCGGCCGGGGGGCGATCGCCTGCCGTCTCGTCGAGCGCCATGCCCGCCTCGATCTCGTAGGCGTCCAACAAGGAGCGGCGTGCACGCTGGAATGCCTCGCTCTCCGCCGACCGCTCGTTGCCGAGGTCGATCGGCATGTCGCGTCGCACGCGGCCGGGATTGGCCGCCATGATGAGGGCGCGGTCGCACATCAGGACGGCTTCGCCGACTTCGTGCGTGACGAGCACCAGGGTGATCCCGAGCTCGCGCGTGATGCGGCGTACGTCGCGCTGAAGGCTCGCGCGGGTGAAGGCGTCGAGCGCGGAGAAGGGCTCGTCGAGCAGCAGGGCGTCCGGCTTCAGGGCGAGCGAGCGGGCCAGGGCGACACGCTGCTGCTGGCCGCCGGACAAATCCTGTACGTTCCGATCCGCGAACTCGGACAACTCCACGAGATCGAGCAACTCCGGCACGCGCGTCCGGGCTTCAACCATGCGGCCCGCGAATCGCAGGCCGACGGCCACGTTCTCCGTCACCGACATCCACGGATAGAGCGATGGCTGCTGGAACATCATCACCCACGACGGTGACGGTCCCTCGACGCGCTTGCCATCGATATGGACGCTGCCCGAGGTGGGCTTCGCGAGGCCGGCCACGATGTGCAGGAGCGTGGACTTGCCGCACCCCGAACGGCCGAGCAAGGCCACCGCCTCGCCGGGTTCGATCGTGACCGTGATCGCTTCCAGCGAGTTGCCGGAGCTGTTCCGATAGCGGTGATGCAGGTCGTCGATCTTGATATGGGCGCCGCGAAACTTGCTCATTTCGGACGCCTCGTGCTGTCATCGGGCGAAGGCTTGGCCGATGGTGGGCGAGCCCGTGTCGCGAGCATGCGAGAACCGGTTTCGACTTGATCAGATGCTGTCAATCGACCCACCCCCGCGGACACGCAATGCGTTGCAAACAGAACGGTCTGTTCATTCTCGGCACAGCATGTTTCATGCCAGAGCGCGCACCCCTCTCAGCATCCTGAACCATAAAGATTTTTTCAACTATCTCCGAAGTTGGCGTCAGGGGTTCGCCTGGACTGGCGGCAGTCTGCAGGACTTTTCGGCAGCGTCCGGTCTCTGGTCTGCGGCCTTCTTCCGCCGAAGGCTCCCATGCCGCCGGGTGACTGCGAGCGACGCACGGTGCTAAGAGACTGCTGTGGGCTTCCGACATGCCCGTCGATCCAGCCTCACAAGACGGGATCCGTTGCCGCATCATGACGTCCACGCAGAGCCAACCCGGACTTCCGCACAACGGCGCGACGTCGTCACTCGCCGACGCGTCGGCACGCGAGCGGTTGCTGCGTGCAGCTGCGGAGCTGTTCTGCCGCTTCGGCATCAATGCGACGGGCGTCGATGCCGTCGTCGCGGCGGCCGGCACGGCCAAGGCCACGCTCTACAAGGCGTTCGGCTCCAAGGAAGGCCTGATCGAGGCTGTCCTCGAGATGGAAGGCGCGGCGTGGCGCGACTGGCTGCTGATGCGGATCGAGCAGACGCCAGGCGATGCGAAAGACAAGCTGCTCGGGATCTTCGACGCGCTCGAGGGATGGTTCCGGGATGCGCGCTTTTTCGGCTGTCCGTTCATCAACGCTGTCGGCGAGTTCGACAAGCGCGATACACGCATCAAGGAGATCGCGCTCCAGCACAAGAGGGTGGTTCTGGCGCGCATCGAAGACCTCGCCCGAGATGCCGGCAGCGTGGATCCGGCCGCCACCGCGCATCAGTTCGGCCTGATCGTCGATGGCGCGATCGTGGCTGCGCTCATCACAGGCGATGCGACCGTCGCGCGTCACGCCCGCATTGTCGCTGCAAAGCTGCTGTCGACGTGACGTGAACCAGCCGGACATCGAGCGGTCTTCAAGGGCGCAGGCGATCGAGTTGCCCAGCAACGTGGTCCTCGCCATCGGTGCGCGGCCTGTCCATGGCGGCGCCTGGATCACTTCGCCGCTTGCAGGAATTCAAGTCACATCGGCCGCGAGACGCGCTCAGCCGAACACTGGATCGGGATAACGGCAATCTGCACGATCCAAGGTCAGGACGATCTACAGACGGCCAAATTTCATGAGTTGGCGCCAAACGTCAGAATCCATAATCGCCGTACAGTGACCGAACGCTTCCGGGCTCCCGGCGAACTTGCTCACAAACCATCCAACATGCCTGAAGGTCGGACAGGGATCTCAGCGGCTGCGCAATCTCTCTGCAGATTTTTATTGGATATAACAATTGGTTAGACGTCGTTAAGCATCTGGCACGCCGCGTGCATACAAAATTGTATGCAACGCGGCGGGCATCGGGCTCGCCTTTTTCGGGAGGCCAATCACATGCAGCGTCGTCAGTTCCTCGCAGGCGCGGGTGCCGCGCTGGCAGGACCCGAACTCCTTCCCCACTTGAAGTCGTCGGCCGCGTGGGCCGCAGCTCCGACCGACACGCTCGTCGTTGCGGTGGCGACGACCATAAACAGCCTCGACTTGCATCGCGTCGGCACCAATCGGCCGAGCTATCAGGTGACCGTCAACTGCTATGATCGCCTGCTGACCTTCGATACGAAGACGATGCCGGACGGCGCAGTCGTCTACGACTATACCAAGCTGAAGGGGGAATTGGCGGAGAGTTGGGAGATCTCTGCCGACGGCCTGTCGGCGACTTTCAAGCTGAAATCCAACGCGACCTTCTGGGACGGCACGCCTGTCACGGCCGCCGACGTGAAATGGTCGTTTGATCGCGCCGTCTCGCTCGGCGGTTTCCCAACCGTTCAGATGAAGGCCGGCGGCCTCCTGAAGCCGGAGCAGTTCGAAGCCGTCGACGACACGACCTTTCGCATCAAGTTCCTGCGCAAATCGAAGCTCACGATCCCCGATCTGGCAGTGCCGGTGCCGTTCGTCCTCTCCTCGAAGGTTGGCAAGGCCAAGGCGACAGACAAGGACCCGTGGGCAACCGAGCACTTCCACCGCAACCCGATGGGTTCGGGCGCCTACAAGATCGAGCGGTGGGACCCCGGTCAGCAGATCGTCTACACGCGGAACGACAAGTGGGTCGGCGGCCCGCTGCCGGCGTTCAGACGAGTCATCATCCGCGAAATTCCCGCGCAGGCGACGCGGCGCGCGCTCGTCGAGCGTGGCGATGTGCATCTCGCCTTCGAGGTGCCGGCCAAGGACGCGCGCGAGATGAAGGAGAAGGGCAGCGCGAAGGTGGTCGGCGCGCCCATCGACAACTGCCTGCATGTGCTGGCGACAAACCTCACCTTCGAGCCGTTCAAGGACAAGCGCGTCCGACAGGCGATTGCCTACGCGCTGCCCTACCAGCAGATCTTCGACCAAGCCGCCTATGGTCGCGGCGCGAAGATGTGGGGCGGCCCGTCCAGCGCACCATCGAGCATCGCCTGGCCGCAACCTTTCCCCTATTCGACCAACATCGACAAGGCGAAGGAACTGCTTGCCCAGACGCCGTTCAAGTCGGGTTTCGAGGTGCCGCTGTCGTTCGACCTGGGCACCGCCGAGTGGGGCGAGCCGACGGCGCTTCTGATTCAGGAAGGTCTCGACAAAATCGGCATCAAGGCGACGATCGACAAGATCCCTGGTGCCAACTGGCGCACCGTCGCGCTCGTCGAGAAGAAGCTGCCGCTTCATCTTGAGAACTTCGGCGGTTGGCTCAATACGCCCTGCTATTACTTCTTCTGGTCCTACGTCAAAGGCGCGCTGTTCAACTCGTCGAACTACGACGACGCCGAGATGAAGCAGCTCGTCGAGGAGACGCTGCATCTCGAAGCCTCGGACCCCGCCTATGCGCCGAAGATCAAGCGCATGATCGCGAAGGCTTTCGACGACGTGCCGCGCATTCCGCTCTGGCAGCCCTATCTCGACAGCGCCATGCGCAAGGACATCGACGGCTACACGTCCTGGTTCCATCGCCAGCCCGACGTGCGCTTCATGAAGCCGGCGAAGGCGTAGGCGATGGCGAGGTCGTCGAAACTCGCGATCGTCGGGGGGCGCCTTGCCGAGGCGCTCCCCGCCCTGATCGGCATCATCGTCGTCACGTTCCTGCTGACGCGCGCGCTGCCCGGCGACCCGGCCGTGCAATTCGCGGGGCCGGCGGCAGACGCCAAGTCGATCGCCGAGATCCGCAAGTCCCTGGGCCTCGACCGTTCACTGCCCGAACAGTTCGTCATCTATCTCGGCCAGCTCGCGAGCGGCGATCTCGGCCAATCGATCTCGACCGGTCAACCCGTTCTCAACGAATTGGTCACGCGCCTGCCCGCCTCGCTCGAACTGACGCTTGCGGCCCTGCTGCTGTCGATCACCATCGCGCTGCCGCTCGGTATTCTCGCCGCGACCCGGCCTGACACCTGGATCGATCATCTCTGTCGGCTGGTGACGACGGCCGGCGTCAGCCTGCCCACGTTCTTCACCGGCCTCGCGCTGGTCTACGTGTTCTACTACCTGCTCGGTATCGCACCGGCGCCGATGGGTCGGCTCGACATTGTCATGCTGCCGCCGCCGACTGTAACCGGCTTTTATACCCTCGACGCGCTGATCGCGGCGGATCCTGCCACCTTCCGGGCGGCCCTCGCTCAGCTCGTCCTGCCGGCGACAACTCTGGCACTCTTCACGCTGGCGCCCATCGCGCGGATGACGCGTGGCGCGATGCTCCAGGTGCTGGGCTCCGATTTCGTCAGGACGGCGCGCGCGGCCGGTCTCTCGGGCCGGACGGTGCTGCTCACCTACGCACTGCGAAATGCGCTGCTGCCGGTCATCACCACGCTCGGCATGGTGTTCTCGTTCACACTCGGCGCGAACGTTCTGGTCGAGAAGGTCTTTGCCTGGCCTGGCATCGGATCCTACGCCATCGAAGCGCTCGTCGTCTCCGACTACGCCGCCGTGCAAGGCTTCGTGCTGGCGATGGCGCTGCTGTTCGTGACGCTCAATCTGGTGATCGACATTGTCTATACGCTGGTCGATCCGCGTGTCGGCGGGGAGGGCTGATTGGCCATGCAGAGGAACTCAGCGTCCGAAGCCGGCAGTGCTCGGCGCGATCCGCGTCGAGGACGATCGACATGGTTGCGGCACTTGCATCATGTCGTCACCTCGAACCCGGTGACGCTGATCGCATTCCTTTTGCTCGGCATTCTTTTGCTCGCTGCGATCGCCGGTCCCTCGCTGGTGCCCTACGATCCGCTCGCAACGAGCAGCCGGATGCAGCTGAAGCCGCCCTCCTGGCAGCACTGGTTCGGCACCGACCAGCTCGGCCGTGACGTGTTCTCCCGTGTCGTCGTCGCCGCTCGCCTCGACCTGATGATCTCGGTCGCAGCGGTCGCCTTGTCGTTCGTGGCCGGAGCGACACTCGGTTCACTTGCCGGCTACTTCGGCGGCTGGACCGATCGCGTGGTCGGCCGCCTGTGCGATACCATCATGGCCTTCCCGCTTTTCGTCCTCGCCATGGGCATCGTCGCGGCACTCGGCAACACGATCGAGAACATCGTCTATGCGACCGCCATCATCAACCTGCCGTTCTATGCGCGCATGGCACGCGCCGAAGCGAGCATCCGCCGCAATGCCGGCTTCGTGCAGGCTGCCCGCCTGTCCGGCAACTCGGACCTCAGAACCCTGGCCGTTCACGTCTTTCCGAACGCGCTGCCACCGATGATGGTGCAGGCCTCCCTCAACATGGGCTGGGCGATCCTCAATGCAGCGGGTCTCTCGTTCATCGGCCTCGGTGTGCGCCCGCCAACGCCCGAGTGGGGCATCATGGTCGCCGAGGGCGCGAACTACATCGTCTCTGGTGAGTGGTGGCTCGCACTCTTCCCGGGCCTCGCGCTGATGCTCGCGGTGTTCACGTTCAACCTGCTCGGCGACGGTCTGCGCGACATCGTCGATCCGCAACGGCGCACGTGAGGCAACGATGACCACCGCACCGCTGCTCGACGTCGAAGGCCTCACCGTCTCTTTTGCAACCCGCAACGGAACGGTCACCGCCGTGAAGGACGTTTCAATCGCCGTTGCAAAAGGAGAAACCGTAGGGATCGTCGGGGAATCAGGTTCGGGCAAGTCGGTCACGTCGTACGCCGTCCTGCGGATTCTCGATCGCGCCGGCCGCATCGCCGCGGGCTCGATCACGTACTCCGGGATCGCGCTGGCCGACGCAGACGAGAGTGCATTGCAGGACATCCGTGGCCGCGAGATTTCGATGATCTTCCAGAACCCGCGCGCCGCCTTGAACCCGATCCGCAGGGTCGGCCAGCAGATCGAGGATGTGCTGGTGCAGCATGCGCAGGCGACGCGGGCAACGGCGCGAGACAAGGCGATCGATCTCTTGCGTCTTGTGCGCATCAACGATCCGGAATCACGACACAGCTCCTATCCGTTCGAGCTATCGGGCGGAATGTGCCAGCGCATCGTGATCGCTATCGCGCTTGCCTGCGAGCCCCGCCTGCTGATTGCCGACGAGCCGACGACCGGCCTCGACGTGACGACCCAGAAGGCTGTGATGGAGCTTGTCCGCGAGTTGACGCGAGCGCGTGGCATGGCGACGTTGCTGATCACGCACGACCTTGGACTGGCTGCGGAATACTGCGACCGCATCGTCGTCATGGAGAAGGGCCGGGTCGTCGAGACGGCGCCGGCAACCCGCATCTTCAGGGCCGCCGCGGACCCCTATACGCAGCGGCTGATGCAGGCGACACCGCGTCCGGGTGTCGGGGTGCGCGAGTTGCTGCCGGCGGAGGTGCGGACGGCGATGCCTCCGCGCGCAAAATTCAACGACGAGACCGCATGCGAGCACCCGCCTGTGCTCGCGGTCAGCGATCTGGTGAAGGCGTATCCAAAGGGGAGTCCCGGCGGCTGGGCGTTCTGGCGCAAGCCGCCGCCCGAGGCGACCGAGGTGGCCTTCCGCGCCGTCGATGGCATCAGTTTCAATGTCGCTTCGGGGGAGAGCGTGGGCCTCGTCGGCGAATCGGGCTGCGGCAAGTCGACGACGTCGGCCATGGTCATGCGCCTCATCGACCAGACGTCGGGAACGATCCTGTTCGATGGCAAGGACATCGGCGCGGTCCCATCGAGCGATTTCGCCCGCCATCCCGACCGGGGACGTCTCCAACTCGTCTTTCAGGACCCGACCGACAGCCTCAACCCTCGATTCACGGCCGCGCGCGCCATAGCCGATCCGCTGCACAGACTTGGTGGCATCACACGCGCTGACGAGGCGCGCACCAAGGTCGAGCTGCTCGCCCGGCAGGTCGGCTTGCCGCTCGACCTGCTGGACCGGTTCCCCCATCAGCTATCCGGCGGCCAGAAGGCGCGCGTCGGGATAGCCCGCGCCATCGCACTGTCCCCGAAACTCGTGGTGCTCGACGAGCCGACCGCCGCGCTCGACGTCTCGGTTCAGGCCGTGGTTCTCAACCTGTTGGTCGACCTGAGGGCCGAACTGGGCATGAGCTATCTGTTCGTTTCGCACGACCTCAACGTGGTGCGCCTCCTCTGCGATCGCGTGATCGTCATGCAGCGCGGCCGCATCGTCGAGCAAGGCGAGACTGAGGCGGTCATGCAAAGTCCGCGCGAAGCCTATACGCGCGAGTTGCTCGCCGCCGCTCCTCGTCCGCCCGTCTGAAGCAACGCCGGGACACATCATGCTGCCTGACCTCACTATCGACCACCTGCACGCCGCCTATGCCAAAGGCCATTTGCCCGAAGTTGTCGTCGCGGAGGTCTTCGACGCAATCGAACGGGCCGGCGATCCGGGAATTTTCATCTCGCTTGCAGACCGCGACGCGGCGCTGTCAGCGGCCCGCGCACTCGGACCTTTCGATCCCGTGGCCAAACCGCTGTGGGGGGTGCCATTCGCCGTCAAGGACAACATCGACGTCGCCGGCCTCGACACGACGTGCGCGTGTCCGGATGAAGCCTATAGGCCGGCGCGCTCGGCGACCGCGGTCGAGAGGCTCGTCGCGGCCGGCGCCATCCTGATCGGCAAGACGAACCTCGACCAGTACGCCACCGGCCTCGTTGGCGTGCGCACGCCCTACCCGGTGCCAAAGAATGCCATCGATCCCGCGCTGGTTCCCGGCGGATCCTCGTCGGGATCGGCAGTCGCGGTGGCGCGTGGCCTCGTCACGTTCGCGCTCGGCACCGACACGGCCGGCTCCGGTCGCGTACCTGCGGCGCTCAACAACATCGTCGGTCTGAAGCCGAGCCTCGGTGCCGTCTCGACTGCGGGCGTCGTGCCCGCCTGCCGCACGCTCGATTGCGTTTCCGTGTTTGCGCTCACCGTACCCGACGCGTGGCGCGTTCTGGCCGCCATGGCGGGCGGGGACCCGCGCGATGAATTTTCTCGACCGATCGTGCTGGGAGCGCCAAGCCTACCGCCGCACCTGCGGATCGGCATTCCTTCGCCGTCTTCGATCGAGTTTTTTGGTGACGCGCACGCAGCGGCGGCTTTCGCGGCGGCGATCGCTGAGCTCAAGGCACTCGGCCATGATCCTGTTGAGATTGACCTCGCGCCCTTCCGTGCCGTGGCGGAGCTGCTTTATGCAGGCCCTTGGGTTGCCGAACGCTATCAGGCCATCCGCGACGTCATCGAGCAGCGTCCTCACGCGCTCCATCCGGTGACACGGGCCATCATCGACCAAGCCCGCCGACACTCGGCCGCCGATGCGTTCAAGGGGATCTACGAGCTTCGACAATTGAGTCATACGGCAGATGCTACGTGGCGCCACATCGATGTGCTCGTGGTGCCGAGCATCCCCACGATAGCCACGCTCGCTGATATCGAAGCCGATCCGATCACTCCCAACTCGCGTCTCGGCACGTACACGAATTTCGTCAACTTGCTGGATCTGGCGGCGCTGTCCATTCCCGGAGTATGGCGGACGGATGGCAGGCCTGCCGGCGTGACGCTCGTGGGTCGACGTGGAGCGGATGCCTTGCTGGCAGCCCTCGGTCAGAGTTTGCATCCAGCCATCGGGCGCGGCCTCGGCGCCCTTGACCGGCCGGTGCCCGCACCAGGGGAAATGCTGACCGTCGCGCCGATCGGCTGGCACGAACTCGTGGTGGTGGGTGCCCACATGTCCGGACTGGCGCTCAATGGCGAACTGACTGGCCTGGGCGGCGTATTTCTGAGGACGGCTCTCACTGCGCCAAGGTATCGGCTCTATGCCCTCCCGGGCGGCCCGCCGAAAAGGCCGGGACTGCTCAGAGTCGCGGATGACAGCGGGCGTGCTATCGGCGTCGAGGTCTGGGCACTTCCGGCAGCGGAACTTGGCACATTCATCACCTCGATTCCGTCTCCGCTCGGCGTCGGTAAGGTGGTGCTTTCGGACGGGACGTCACCGACGGGATTTCTTGTCGAGGCGTTCGGCGTGGACGGCGCTGTCGACATCACGCGGCATGGGGGATGGCGCGCCTATCTTGCGGCTGCCACCTGAGAATTATGCGATCAACGCTTTGCGTCGGCAATGCCATAGAGCGGCATCAGGGTCACATAAGCATCGCGAACGACACCGATGTGTGCGCGCATCGCACGGCTTGCGCCGTCCGCGTCCCCCGACAGGATGGCAGCCACGATGACGCCATGCTCGCGATGTGAGCCGAGCAGGCGTCCCGGCCCGTCGAACTGCGCCTGCCGGAATGGCGCGAGCCGCTTGCGCACGCCGAGCGTCATCTCAGTCAGGTAGGCATTGTGCGATCCAGCGTAGATCAGATCGTGGAAAGCAAGATTGTGCTGGCCATAGGCGACGGCATCTGCTGTCTCCGCAATACCGCTGCCGACATCATGAAGGCTGGACAGGGCCTCGAGCTCATACGGCGTCATGTGTGTGCTCGCCTCACGCGCGCACAACGCTTCAAGCTCCAGCATCATGAAAAACATCTCGTCGAGGCGTTCCCGCGTCATCGCGGCGACGACCGCGCCGCGACGCGGCCGTGCCTCGGCGAGCCCAGTGGCCTCGAGCTGCCGGATCGCCTCACGGACAGGTGTCCGGGATACGCCGAATTTGCGCGCGATATCTGCCTCGTCGAGCGGCAGACCGGGAGGTAAGCGACCTCGCACGATGTCGTCCGCGAGAAGCTGCCTGATGCTCTCGGCGCGTGTGAGCGATCGCGTTGTCGGTGCCTCATCTTGCATAGCGCGTCGTATAGCAGAGCCGTCGACGGCAAGACCAGAGCCGAACTCCCGGGCGCATGACGCAGCCGAGTACAAGAGCGCTCCGAGAAGCCATACCCATGGCAAGGCTGGCCAGGTCTGAGGGGCTGGATGTTGCAATGCACGCAGGCGTCTCGCCATACCCCGCGCAGGTGCAGCAAGAGCGCTGCCCCGGAACCGGGTGAGACGGCTGAGAGTTGACCGCGGTAGAAGCAGAAGTGGTCTCGAGAGCGCGGAACCCACCCAGAGCGTCATGCGAACGCGGATCTCTGGACGCTGTCGGAGACCATTGACCACGGGACTGGCGGCGCCGCAGCCTACCCGCTTGCAGCAGCCTTCGCCAGTCAATCTCCTCGATCTTTAGCGGCAACGGCCACCGCCATGATCGATCAGGCCCCCCCCTATCCGACGGGCATCGCTCATGCCATCGTCGAAGGCGTGCCGATGAGCGAACGTGTGATGCGCAAGGGCGCGCTGCGCCAGCGGCATCATGCGACGAGCGACATGTCGGCAAGACCGCAGCCTCCAGCGAGGAACGCGCATGTCCCAGGCAATCCCCGGCTCCTATCGCCGCGTCGTGCTCGCCCGCCGCCCACCCGGCGAGCCTGCCGAAAGTGACTTCCGCATTGAGACCGTCGCCATGCCGACCCCCGGGACCAATCAGGTGCTGGTGCGCGTCGTCTACATGTCCCTCGACCCTTACATGCGCGGTCGGATGCGCGACGTGGCGTCCTACGCCAAGCCCGTCGGCATCGGTGAGGTTATGGAAGGGGGCACAGTCGGCGAGGTCGTCGCCTCGAACAATTCGGCCTTCAAGCCCGGCGACATCGTCGAGGAGCGGCTCGGTTGGCAGGAGTACGGCCTGAGCAACGGCCATACCCTCCGGCGTATCGATCCGTCCCTGGCACCGATCTCGACGGCGAACGGCATTCTCGGAATGCCGGGGTTGACGGCATGGTTCGGCCTCTACGAGATCGGGCAGCCGAAGCCGGGCGAGACCGTTGTCGTCTCGGCGGCTTCGGGCGCCGTCGGACAGGTGGTGGGCCAGCTCGCGAAACTCTCCGGGTGCCGCGTCGTCGGCATCGCCGGAGGTGCGAAGAAGTGTGCGTTCGTGCGTGACGAACTCGGTTTCGACGCTGCCGTCGACTACAAGGCCGGAAACGATCTCGAAGGCGCGCTCCGGCAGGCGTGCCCGAATGGCGTCGATGTCTATTTCGACAACGTCGGCGGGCCGGTCACGGATGCAGTCATCCCGCTTCTCAACTTCTGGGCTCGCGTCCCCCTCTGCGGCTCCATCTCCGCCTACAACGCCGAACGGCCCGAGATGGGCCCGCGCCTGCTCTGGCCGATGGTCGGTCGCCGCGTCACCATGCGCGGCTTCATCGTTTCGGATTTCGCACCCCGTTTCGAGCCGGCACGCCGCGCCATGGGCGAACTCGTGCGCAGTGGTCGCCTGAAATACAGGGAAGACATCGTCGATGGTATCGAGCAGGCACCGCGTGCCTTCATCGGCCTCCTGCGCGGCGAGAATTTCGGCAAGCTGCTCGTGCGCCTCGGCCCGGATCCGACGACGATGGGGCGGTGAGTACGAACGGGCCGTAGGAGGCTATCCGGCCTTCACGGCGTGCGCCAACTGTCTGACGGTCGCTTGTGGCCGGCTGCCAGTCCGGCTCAGGATCGCGATCGGCGAAATCCGGTCGCATCGGTGGCCACCAGCCTTATGGCGGCTCCGCCAACCGCCGTGGCTGGGCGACGGGACTTCAGAGGCAGGATTTTAATGAATCCTCGAAGATGGAGAGGCCGAGATCCAGCTCGGCATCCGAGATGGTGATCGGCGGCGCCAGCCGGAACACGCCGAGATTGCCGCGCACGATACTCGTCGACAAGCCGCGATCCAGGCAGCCGTTCATGACGCGCAACGCGAGGTCAGGGGCCGGTTCCTTGGTATGGCGGTCCCGAACCAGCTCGATGCCCATCAGCAAGCCGCGACCGCGCACGTCGCCAATGACCTCGTAACGCTGCATCATCGCTTCGAAGCCATTGCGCAGACGCTCCCCGGCGACGCGAGCCCGATCGGCCAGCCGGTCGCGCAGGATGATCTCGAGCACCTTGAGACCCACGGCTGCCGGCAGCGGATCCGATGCGTGCGTGGTGTAGAAATGAAACTTGTTCTCGAAGCACTTCTCCTCGATCTCGGGCGTCGTCAGCACGGCCGACAGCGCCAGCCCTGCTCCGATCGTCTTCGACAAGGTGATGAAATCGGGCACGATGCCGTCGTGCTCGCAGGCAAACATCTGGCCCGTGCGGCCGAGACCCGTTTGCGCCTCGTCCACGATGACCAGCATGCCTCGTTGGCGCGCACGCTCGGTCAACGCCTTGACGTAGCCGTCGGGCGGTACGATGACGCCCCCCGATGACAGGATCGACTCGACGATCAGCGCAGCCGGGTTGCCCGTCGACTGGCGGTCATAGAGATCGAAGCCGTAGTCGAGTTCCGCCTCCCAGTCGTAGGTGTCGCCTTTCGAGAAAGTGGGGCGATACGGCATCGGAGCCGGCAGCACGAACGAGCCGGGGGCGGCGGGGCCGTGCCCCTTGCGACTGCTGTTGTAGGTCGCCGACGCCGCGCCCTGCGTGACCCCGTGCCACGAACGTGACAAGGCCAGGATCTCGTAGCCACCGGTTGCCGTTTTTGCCATGCGCAAGGCGGCTTCGTTGGATTCGCCGCCCGTCGAAAGCAGCAGCACCTTGCTGAGATGTCCCGGGGCCACCTTGGCCAGCGCCTCCGCGAGATCGATCACGGGCCGCGACAGGAGTTGGCTGTAGAGATGCACGAGGTCGCCGCATTGCTCGCGGATCACGTCCGTGATCTCGGGATGACTGTGGCCGAGGATGGCGCTCATTTGTCCGGACGCGAAATCGAGCAGGCGGCGACCATCCGTGGTGGTCATATAGGCGCCCTGCGCCTTCTCGATGATCGCCGGCTGGAAAAAGTGACCGTAACGGACCAGATGTCGATCGGCCCTGGTCCAGAGCGCCTCGGATTGGGACTCGGTTTGCGTGCTCATGCTCGTCGGGGCTCCGGGGCGGGCGGGATTGGCTGTCGGGCGCGCGGTGCTCAGAGGATCTGGCTCAGGAACTTGCGCGTTCGGGGATCACTGGCGCTCTTGAAGAAGCTCTCGGGCGGACCGTGCTCGACGATGACGCCGCGGTCGGTAAAGTAGATATGATCGCCGACTTCGCGGGCAAATCCCATCTCGTGGGTCACCAGCATGCAGGTCATGCCGTCCTCGGCGAGTTCGCGGATCGTCAGGAGAACCTCCTTGACGGTCTCGGGATCGAGGGCCGCCGTCACCTCGTCGAACAGCATGATGTCGGGGTTCATGGCGAGTGATCGGGCAATGGCGACGCGCTGCTGCTGACCGCCCGAAAGCTCGCCTGGATAGGCCGCCTCCTTGCCTTCGAGCCGCACCTTCTTGATGAGCTGCCGGGCTTGTGCCTCGACCTCGTCCTTGCTGCGCTTCAGGACGTGCAGGGGTGCCATCATGACATTGTCGAGCGCGGTCTTGTGCGGGAAGAGATTGTAGCTCTGGAACACCATGCCGACCTTCTTGCGCAGCTCCAGCTTGTCCAGCGCGGGGTCGTGAACCTCCCGGCCCTCGACCTTGATCGAGCCTTTGTCGATCGGCACCAGCGCGTTGATGCACCGGAGCAGCGTCGACTTGCCGGAGCCCGAGGGTCCGATGACGCACACCACCTCGCCCTTCGCCACATCGAACGTGACGCCTTTCAGGACGGCGTTCGTGCCGAACGATTTGTGCACGTCGGCGATGCGGATGATGGGTTGATCCGGCGTCCATCCGGCGGCCACGGTCATGCAGCAAGGCTCCTCATGATCGCACTGCGAACTTGCGCTCGAGATAGATCGTCCAGCGCGCGATCGGATAGCAATAGACGAAGAAGAACACGAGCAGCAGCCCGTACATCGGCATCAGCAACTCCGAGCGCTGCTCGGCCGCCAGCGCGTCCTGGGTCAGCGTCATGGCATCGTTGACGCCGACGATCGAGACCAGCGGCGTGGCCATCGTCAGGATCGCGTACCAGTTCATCCACGGCGGCGTCATGCGCTTCACGCATTGCGGCAGGATGATCCGCCAGATCGTCTGCATCCGCGTGAAGGCGAGGCTTTCCGCAGACTCCCATTGGCTGGTCGGGATGGAATTGACCGCGCCACGCACGATCTCGGCGAAGTTTGCCATGACGGGCAGCGACAGGCCGAAGGTCGCCTTCAGCCAGGCGGGAAGTGGAATGGTGTAGCCGGCGATCTTGAACTGGAACGGCGTCAGCAACATCACGAAGAACAGCAGCACGAGCCACGGCGAATTGCGGAAGAACTGGGTGATGGCCCACGAGACTTTGCGCACGAATGGGTTCAGGGAAATCTGGCCGATGCCAAGGAAAAGGCCAGCGATGGTACCGATGGCCATGGCGAGGAAGCTGACCGCGATGTTGAGTGCAAAGCCGCCGAACTCGCGCGGTGGGCCGAAGAGGATCAGCGGCGTCCAGGCGATAAGCGTATCGACGACGCTCCTGGTCGGTCCGCCCGAGCGCATCTGCGCCAGCGCCTCGCCAGCCACGACCACGGCGCAGAAGACGCCGAGCACGACCCCGAGCGCGCGGGGCGTGAAGCTCGCTGTCGTGAAACCGCTTTCGCCGACCGGCGGTGTGGGTTCGGCAGCGCGTGTGCAGCTCGCGTCGGCCTCGTGTCGGCTCATCGTCCAAACCCCGGCACGTAGAGTGCGCGCTCGACCCGGGCCATGATCCACACGAACACGCCGACCAACAGCAGGTAGAAGGTGAGCAGCGTGATCATCATCTCGAAGACATTGATCCGGTCGGACCAGATCTGGCTGGCGACGAACAATGTCTCGGGGACAGCGATCGCGTAGGCTTGCGTGGTGGTCTTGGCGAGATTGACGAGGTTGTTGTTGAGTGCCGGCAGGCAAAAGCGGATGGCCAGCGGTAATACGACGTACCAGTAGATTTGCAAGCGGTTGAAGCCGAGAGAGTCGGCCGCCTCGACGGTCGATTTCTGCACCGCCTCGATCCCGGATCGGAAGATTTCGACATTGAATGCGCCGGCAAAGAACGACAGCGACAGGACCGCCCATTCGAAGCTGCCGAGCAGCGGCTGCGCGATGCCATGCTCGTTGACGATGCGAGGCATCTGCGGCCCCAGTGCGAAGTAGAAGAAATACATCTGCACGAGCGGTGGGGTATTGCGGAAAAACTGGATGTAGCCTTGGACGAGCGCCTTCAGGAGCTTGAAGCGGCTCCCCTGCAACCAGGCGCCGATCATGCCGATGACGACACTGAGCCCGATACAGATGACCGCCAGCTTGACGGTTGTCCACATTCCCCGCAGCAGCCGCCCACGTTCGAAGCCATCGTAGAAATGGACGAGATTGACCCCGTAGCTGTCGTGAAGGCCGCGCAGAAGCTCCCAGAAACTATCCATGCGTGACTTTCGTGATCATCCAGATTGTCATTGCGAGCTCCCGGTCGCAGCGCCTTGCGGACAGTTGAACGTGCTCCGCGCACGAGCCGTTGAGTTCGCTCAAGTAGGCAGCCTCCCGGATGATCCGATCCAAGGCGAAAGCTGCCGGACATCCGAGACTGGGCTCTGGCCACGCACCGGACGATGCCAAGACGGTGCAAGACCCAGCTCTTCGGAGTGCCCATGCGGCGAAGCAGCCGTCAGGTGCAATGCGACGACAGCGGCGGCAGCGGACTGCACTGCCCCGTACCCGCTACGCGCGCTGCAATCAAATGTGATTACTTCTTCGCGTTCGCCGTCGCTTCAAGCAACCAGGGTGTATTGCTGCCGACCCACTTCTTCTCGAGTGCGACAAGGGTGCCCGATTTCAGCCAGTCCGTGATGGTACCCGACATGAACTTGCCCCAGGGCCCTGAAATCTCGTCGATCTTGACCGCGAGGCCCCAGGGCACGGGCTTCCATTCCGTGAGCTGGACGACATCGAAGCCCTCCCACTTCTTGCCCTCCTGGGCCTTCTTCCAGACCAGCACCACGTCGTCGTAGACGAAGCCCACGCACCGGCCGTCAAGAAGCGCCTGCTCGGCCTCGGGCAGTCCCTTGAACGCGACCAGGTCCTGGCCGGTGTACTTCGATTGCAGCTCGTCGTTGTAGAAGGCGCCCTGCAAGGCACAAACCGGCTTGCCCTTGAGATCGGCGGCGGACTTCACATTGGCCTTGGCATTGGCAAGGATGGCAACGCCCGAAGCGTAGTAGACGGGGTCGACGATGCCGACGACCTTGCGGCGCTCGGGCGTGTCGCTCATCGTCGCGATCATCAAGTCGATCTTGCCCTGCTGCAGGAACTGCATGCGGTTCGACGAGACGACGGAGACCAGCTCCAGCTTGACGCCAAGCCGCTTTGCGACATCGGCCGCCATTTCCGGCTCCATGCCGACGATGGCGCCGGATGAGTCGCGCATGCCCCACGGCGGATAATCCGTCTTGACGCCGACGACGAGCGTTCCCTTTTTCTTGATGTCCTCGAGTTGATCGGCGGCGGCCGGGAAGGCCGTCTGTGCGACAGCGACGGCGGCCAGGACGGTGGCCACGAGGCCAAAGGATAGTCTCATGCGTCTCTCCATGTCATCGCGTGGGGCTTGAGGCGCCGGACTGGCCAGGCCCCGCAGCCCGATCGCCGAAGCATCGCACGGTTCCTGCGCGGGTGTCGCCAGGCAGGTTGCCTAATTTTGGTTCAGACAGGAGGCCGAGTGCGCCCATTGATACGGCTGCGGCCGACACCGACAGGGACATCAAGGGGACTTGATCCCAGAAGAAGACCTCAAGCGCGGGAAACTTGACGAGCATGGAATGCCGATCAAACATGTCCGTCGTCAGGGCCATCACGATGGAAAGATGCTGACTGGGACGACTGGCGAGAACGACGCAGCGGTAGTGCCATCAAGTTTCTGATGATCCGTGCAAGCGCATCCCTGGCATCCATTCGGACCTGTCGATGGTTGTTGATCGGCTGGCGGTCGCGTCGGTCCCAGTAGAGGATCTGGAATGGACCTCGCGACGCTAGAGGCACGCGTGCACGATGATCTCGCACGCACCGCTCATCCGGTTCAGCCCTGGATGCCCGGGGCTGGCAATGGCTCCGGTTGCCAGCGTTATGATGTCGTCATTGTCGGCGCAGGTCAGGGTGGTCTCGCGATCGCCCACGCCCTGCTGCGGGAACGGGTCCACAACATTCTCGTCATCGACCGGGCGCCTTACGGGCGCGAAGGCGTGTGGACGCAATATGCACGCATGCCGACGCTACGCTCACCGAAAGAATTCACAGGCCCCGACCTCGGATGCGCGAGCCTGACATATCAGTCCTGGCACGAGGCGAAGTTCGGCGTGGCGTCGTGGCAGGCGCTTGGACGCATTCCGAAGGAGGCCTGGAACGACTACCTGCTGTGGTACCGCCGTGTCCTGGGGCTGCCCGTCGAGAACGAAGCCGAGCTCACGGCAATCGCCGCGACTCCCGGCGGCGGCCTGACGCTCACCGTGCGCCGACCAGAGGGCACGCGGACCGTCCACGCTCGCAAGCTCGTGCTCGCAACCGGACAGGACGGTCTCGGCCGCTGGTGGAT
>JBGSJD010000330.1:0-2488 GCA_041742195.1 Hyphomicrobiaceae bacterium | reverse complement strand
GGCGTGCCGGCATCCGAGACGGCGGCCGCCGAAGCGCGGGAGGAAGCCGGCCTCGTGGGCGTCGTGTCCGCCGCGCCGATCGGCGTCTACACGTATGAGAAGCAACTCGACGGCGGCCGCTCGATCCTTTGCGAGGTCGAGGTCTACGAGATGCAGGTGACGGGCCGCCTCGAGACGTGGCGCGAGCAGGCGCAGCGCCGCATCGAGGACTTTCCGTGCGACGACGTCGCCGACGTGGTCCACGAGCCGGATCTCGCGCGCCTGTTGCGCCTGGTGCTGAAAACTTGACCAGCGACGTCGCGTTTTCGCTCTGACCTGCACGGGACGGCTCGTTGCAGGCGCCTGGCGGCCGCTCCGCCGTTGCCATTGCACGTGCTGACATATACCAATCGTGACTGTCGGAATACGAACACGGGACGAACCCGAGATGCGCCTGAATAAATCCACGAGCCACGCCATCCGCATCCTGATCGAGTGCGCGCGGGCCGGCGACCGTCTCGTCAAGGTGGCCGATCTGGCCGCGGCGCTCGATCTGACCACGCAGAACGTCTTCAAGATCGTGCATCTGCTCTCCCGCGCCGGCCTCGTGGCGGCGACGCGCGGACGCAACGGCGGCGTGAAGCTCGCCCGCGAGGCAAAGCTCATTCGGATGGGCGACATCGTTCGCGCCATGGAAGCAACCGACTTCGAGATCGATCTGGATGGGCCGCTTTCCGGTGCGTCCGGACGTGCCGTGAAGGGTGTCAACCGCGTGCTCGACGACGCGCTCGAAGCGTTCGTCTCCGTTCTCGATCAGCACACGCTCGCCGACATGACCGCCAGCAAGCCGACGGCGGCGAAGCCGGCCATCGCCACGCCAGCCGCGCGCGAATTGCCGCGTGCCCGTTCCGGCTCGGCCAAGCCCCGGACCCGGGCGTTGGCGCGAACCGCTGGAAACTGAAGGCAGAATTGACCGTTCGGCCTGGACCCCATCGCGCACCTTGAAATTAGAGTAATTCCAATAAGTTGGATTTACTTCGGGATCGCTTGACACGCGTCGACGGACGCGTAAATCCTTCATCTAGAAGTATACAATCGGCACCCGGCCGACGCATACATCTAAGGAGGAAATCAATGAGCTTCCGTTTGCCACGCCTCGCCGCGTCGTTGGCGGTCTCGGGCGCGCTGGGCCTGTCGCTGGCCGGTGCCGCCGCGGCTGAAGGCGTCGTCAACATCTATTCGGCACGCGAGCCCGGGCTCGTCGCTCCGCTGCTGGAAGCCTTCACCAAGGCCACCGGCATCAAGGCGAACGTCGTGTTCGTGAAGGACGGCGTCAACGAGCGCGCCGCCGCCGAAGGCGCCAACAGCCCGGTCGACGTGCTGCTGGATGTGGATATCGCACGTCTCGCGGCCGCCGAAGGCAAGGGCGTATCCCAGCCGCTCGTCTCCGACGTGGTCGCGGCGAACGTCCCGGCCCAGTATCGCGATCCGAAGGGCCACTGGATCGGCCTCTCCCAGCGCGCCCGCGTCGTCTACGCCGCCAGGGACCGCGTGAAGCAGGACACCATCACATACGAGGAACTCGCCGACCCAAAGTGGAAGGGCAAGATCTGCTCGCGCTCCGGCCAGCACGCCTACAACGTCGGCCTGCTGGCCTCCATCATCGCCCACTCCGGGGAGGAGAAGGCCGAGGCGTGGGCGCGCGGCGTAAAGGCCAACCTCGCCAAGAAGCCGGCGGGCGGCGATCGCGATCAGGCGAAGGCGATCTTCGCCGGCGAATGCGATCTGGCGATCGCCAACACCTACTACATGGCCGCCATGCAGACCAACGAGAAGAGCCCCGAGCAGAAGCAGTGGGCGGCGGCGATCAAGATCCTGTTCCCGAACGCGGCTGACCGCGGCACCCACGTCAACATCTCGGGCGCCGTCCTCGCGAAGCACGCCCCGAACAAGGCCAACGGCGTCAAGCTCATCGAGTTCCTGTCGTCCGCCGACGGCCAGCGCGTCTTTGCTGAGCGCGTCAACGAATATCCCTTGAAGGACGGCGTGCCCGTGTCCCCGATCGTGTCGAGCTGGGGCAACCTGAAGGCCGACAAGATCGCCTTCGACCGCATCGCGGCGCTGCGCAAGAAGGCATCCGAGATCATGGACAAGGTCGGCTTCGACGCCGGTCCGGGCGCCTGAGCACCGCTAGCGGGCGGCCGGTGACACCTGGCACGTCCGCAACCGCACTCCGCGAGGGAACGACGATGCGCAACAGGCCGATCAATCACAAGCTGCCGCGGGCACGAGACGCCGATGTGTGCCCTCTGCGGTTCGCACCGTGCTTGCCCGGCCCCGAACGTCTCGTGGGTCTTGGCTTTCGCTACTGGATGCTTGGACGCACGACTGGTGATGTCGGCTGCTGGGAGCGCGCCTGGAACCTCTACTCCGGCCAGTTCGGGGTTGCCGGCGCGCGCGTCGCGGTGGGCCACCTGTCGAGCTGGGTGGCGGCCGTCGGCGCCGCATC
>JBGSJD010000329.1:0-6167 GCA_041742195.1 Hyphomicrobiaceae bacterium | reverse complement strand
CCGTCGCGAGCCAGGCTCCCGCGCGCCGCCCGACGGACTTCGCCGGCAACTGACGCTGGCGCCCGACGCCCGACAGACGAAAGGCGGACCGGATGCCCGGTCCGCCTTTTTTTCGTTATCGAGCGTGTTCGACCGCAGTTCAGGCGGCGACCGTCTTGCCTTCGCTCTGGCCATAGACTTCGCGTTCGATGCGATCGAGCAGCGCCAGCAGGCGATCCCAATCGACCGGCTTCGACAGGTAGTCTGTCATGCCGGCCGCGAGACATTTGCCGCGATCCTCTTCCATCGCGCCAGCGGTCAGGCCGATGATCGGCGTCTGGCGCAGGCCCTCGCATTCGCGCAGCCGTCGTGTCGCCGTCAGGCCGTCCATGACGGGCATCTGCACGTCCATCAGGATCAGATCGAACTCGGTCAACTGCGCCCGCTCGACCGCGAGGCGGCCGTCGGCGACGATCTCGAGGCGATAGCCGGCGGTCTGCAACAAGGCGCGCGCTACGCGCTGGTTGGCCGGGTTATCCTCGGCCATCAGGATTCGCAGACGGCGGCCCTCGACCTCTTCGGGGCCCTGATCGGACGAGGCTGGCGCGGATGGCCGGCTCGCAACCTTCACCCGCTGCATCGCCCTCTCGAAGCTGTTGCACACGAACGGGCGGGCGATGACGTCGCCCTCGGCAAGCCGCAGCGCGTCGCCCTGGCCCGACCGGCCTTCGATGAAGAAGACGTGGGCCGGCGGGGACGGGGCGCGGCACAGTTCCGACATGAAGGCGGCCGCCTCCGTTTCACCGAGCGTGCCGTCGACGAACACGACGTCGATCTTGCGCTGATCGAGCACGCGGCGCGCCGCTTCCAGCGTCGGTGCGTTGACGAGGCTCGACTCGCAGGCGCGGGCGTAGGCCCCGATAACGTTGACGATGCCGGTGTTCGATGAAACGAGGAGCAACGGCGTCTTGAAACAGCGGACCGTGCTTCGCCGCGCCATCCCGACCGATGCATCCTCGGCCGGCAGGGGTAGTGAGAAGCGGAACGTGGAGCCGTGATCGACCAGGGACGAGCAGGAGATCTCGCCGCCCATCAGACCGACGAGTTCCTTGCACAGCGCAAGGCCGAGGCCCGTGCCGCCGAATTCGCGCGTCGTCGACGCATCGACCTGGGAGAACTTCTGGAACAGCCGGTCGATCTTCTGCGACGGAATGCCGATGCCGGTGTCGATGACGCTGACACGGAGGCGGCGGTTGCCGGACACCTCGGCTTCGTCGACCGCGACCAGGATCGAGCCGGCGTTGGTGAACTTGATGGCGTTGCCGACCAGATTGGTCACGATCTGGCGGATGCGCAGGGGATCGCCCTCGATCACCGTCGCGATCCGCGGATCGACGAAGGCCGACAGCTCGACGCCCTTTTCCGCCGCCGACGGCGCGAGCAGGCGCACGATGTCGTCGACGATCTCGGCGATCGGCACGTCGATGTGCTCGAGTTCCATGCGGCCGGCCTCGATCTTCGAGAGATCGAGGATGTCGTTGATGATGTTGAGCAGCGACGTTCCGGAACTGCGGATCAGGTCGATGCCGTCGCGCTGCACCTCGTCGAGGCGCGTTCCCGACAGCACGCGAGCCATGCCCAGAATGCCGTTCAACGGCGTGCGCAGCTCGTGGCTCATCGTCGCGAGGAAGCTCGATTTCGCCTTGTTGGCGCGCTCGGCCTCCTCGACGGCGCCGCGCAGATGGTTCTCCGCCTGGACGCGCATCGTGATGTCGTGCAGCACGACCACGGCGCCGCCATCCTTCATGCGGCTGACGTTGACCTCGAACGAACGCCCGTCGGGGCGCGCGATCTCGCGCGGTCCCTTGACGTCGCCGATGACGCGGCCGAGCGTCTCCGAGATGGCGGTCGCGGTGATCGCGGACGACGGCGTACCGTCGAGTTGCAGCGCCTCGATCGCCTTGGCGTTCCACATGATGGGGACGTTGGACGCGTCGAGACCGATCATGCCGGTCGCGGCGTTGGAGAGCACACCGTCGAGAAGCGCGCGGCGCTGCGCACTCTGGCGCGCGTAGCGGATCGAGCGATCCAGCAGGCCTTCGGTCAGGCTGTCCTTGACGAGATAGTCGGCGGCGCCGGCGCGCTCGGCCGCGAAGTCGATGTCTGGGTCGGCGAGGCCCGTCAGCAGGATCATCGGGCAGTCGGGGTAGCGGGGGCCGACCTCGGAAATGAAGTCGAGGCCGGTCCGCTCACCGATGCGATAGTCGACGAGGGCCACGTCGAACTTGCGTTCGTGCAGCTCGAGTTTGGCGCGCTCGAACGTGCCCGCCCAAACCACCCAGTAGCGCTCGCGCTCGATGCGCTGGAGGAGATCCTGCGTCAGGAAAAAATCGTCCCGGTCGTCCTCCACGAGGAGGACGTAGACATCCCTAGACGGATCGGACTTTCGCACTTCGCGTACTCCAGCACTCGGTCACAAACTCAACTGCGAGTTATGCAGGCAACTCGACGATCTCGATCCAGTAGCTGTTCAACGCCCGAACGACGTCGACCAGGCCCTGGAAGGTCACGGGCTTGGTGATGAAGGAGCTGACGCCCAGGTCGTAGGTGCGGAGGATGTCCTCCTCGGCCTTCGACGTGGTCAGCACGACGACCGGGATGCGGCGCAGCTCGGGATCCGCCTTCAGATGGCCGAGGGCCGTGCGCCCATCCATCTTCGGCATGTTCAGGTCGAGCAGGATCAGACGCGGCAACGGCTTGCCCATCTGATCCGCGAACTTTCCTTCGGCGCGCAGAAACTGCAGCAACTCCTCGCCGTTCTCCACGAATGAGAGCGGATTGGCCACCCGGCTCTCGCGAAACGCATCCTCGATCAGCATGCGATCGTCGGCGTCGTCATCTGCGATCAGAATAGAAATAGAGCGCTTGTCCTTCACGTCGGTCCCTCCCACTGCCCCACAGCGTTCCCACACCGCCCGACGACGATCACGCGATCTTGCGTTCGGCGTTGACTTCGGTCAGCGCCACGTTCTTGCTGAGGAGAACCGCGCGCATGTCGCCGAGATTCCGCAGGCCCGCGATCTCGGGCATCGTGAAGCGCACCTGATAGGCGCTCTCGACGGCGAATATCACCTCGATGTGGCGCAGCGAATCCCACTGCGGCACGTTGCTCGCGTTCGAGCCTTCGTTCAGCGTCGACGGGTCGACGCCCAGGATGTTTCCGACGATCTCATAGAACTTCATGGCTTGGTCCTTTTCTCTCGATGCTTGTCTGATCAGGCGAAAATCTTGGCGCGCACCTCGGCGGGCCACCGCTCGGGTTCGAAGCCGTGCTGCGTGAACGTAGCGAGCAGCCAACGCTCCACGCCGAGGCCCACGCATCCGGTCTGAACGGCCTCGCCGGCGCCGTCCTTGATGTCGAAGCGGCGGCCGAAGAAGTTGCCGTGCAGGTTGATCGAGCCGCAGGCGAGTTGCTTCACGTTGCCGTCGGCGTCGAGCGAGGGGATCTTGATCTCGTTCTTCACCTCCTGCGCCGCCTGCCAGAACTTCTTTGCCGCCGAGACGGTGGCGAAGAACGGATCGGTGGCGGTCTGGACGCGGCAGTCGATGTCGAAGTAGCTGGCCAGTTCCTCGACGACGCCGAGCGCCTTCGTGCGGCAAGCGCGGACGTAGGCGTCGTCGCCGACGAACACGAGTTCACGCACGTTGAACTCGTAGAGGCGATCGAGGCCCGAGATGTTGCGCGATTCGTAGCGGAACACGCGACCGAGCCACGTGTAGGCGCGGCCTTCGTCGAACATGTTGCCGGACAGCGTCGGATAGCAGGGGAAGCAGGCTGCCGGATTGAGGCACATGCCGTCGACGTGGATGTGGTCCTGCGGCGGCAGGATGGCGCCTTCCGAGCAGGAGTTGGCGCGGCGGAATTCCTCGATGGCGTCGAAGTCCTCGACCATGTTGCCGACGAAGGTGACGGCGTTCGGATGCGAGTCGAAGTAGCCGCACTTGTGCAGCGTCTCGGCATCGACCAGCGCCGGGAAGTGTGCGTCCTCGGCCGCGAACGCCTTCGCGTAGAGCTCGCCCGCCTTCTCGTTGATCAGCCGCGCGAGACGCAGCACCGGGCCGCTGTAGGCGACCTGCCCCTTGCCGTAGTCGTGCATCCAGCCGCGCTCGATGAGGCCTTGGTTGACGCCGAGCTGATAGGGGCCCTGGTCGCGGCGCTTGGTCTCGACGAACACCTTGATCTCGAAACCGGAGACCTGGCGCACCATCACGTGGAGGAAGCGATTGGCCTTGGCCACGATCTCTTCGGTCGGTGCGCCGGCCTTCAGAACGAGGCGCGCGGACTTCATGTCCGGCTCGACGCGGATGCGGTCGATGAACGGCGAGACGAAGACCGACTCCTTCTCGATATCGCCAGCGACCTCGGTGTCGACTTCGCGCGGAAGATCGAGCAGAAGCTCGGCGGCCGGATTGGTGTGGATGTTCACGCTCTCTCTCCTCAGAACTGGTAGTAGACGAAGGTGCTGCCGTCACCGATGGAGGCGATGGCGATGGACAGGGTGGCGGCGAGACCGACCGAGACCGCGATGCTCGGGCGCCAGGCCACGAGGCCCGCATCACGAACGGCGTTGACCGGCATCTGATCCGAGCTGACCCAGCCGCGGTGCAGGATCTGCTGGCTGTTCGGCATCAGGAGGACGATGGCGCCGAGGAGGACGATCGTGGCCAGCGCCATGCGCTGATCGATCGCGATCGCGGTGGCCGCCGATGGCTCGAGGACGAGGCCGAAGGTCCACATCTCGAGCAGGATGCGCATCGATGTCGCGAGTTCGGGGGCACGGAACACCACGAGACCGCTGACGACGACGGCCATCGTGAGGAACCAGCCAACGACCGCCGGCGGCATCGGGAGGCGTGCCTCGCGCCAGCCGATATGGATCGCGATGGCGAAGCCGTGGATGAGGCCGTAGACCATGAAGCTCCAGCCCGCGCCGTGCCAGATGCCGGCCACGAGGAACGTCACGAGGGCCGGGACCGCACCCGTCAGCAGGAAGCGCTCGAGGGGCCCTGCGCTTTTCGCGCCGGCCTTGCGCATGCCGTGGATCGCGAGCGGCGTGAAGATGTAGGTGGTGAAGAAGCGCGTCATGGTCATGTGCCAGCGGCGCCAGAAGTCGGAGATGCTGGTGGCCTTGAACGGGCTGTCGAAGTTGAGTGGCAAGCGGAGCCCGAACATGATGCCGAGGCCGAGCGCCATGTCCGAGTAGCCCGAGAAATCGAAATAGAGCTGCAGCGCGTAGGCGACGGCGCCAAGCCATGCGACGCCGGCCGTCAGCGCCTCGCCGGCTGCGGCGCCGTCGAATACGGTGTTGGCGAAGGGTGCGATCGAGTCGGCGAGAAAGACCTTCTTGAAGAGGCCGATGCCGAACATGGTCACGCCGACGGCAAGCCGCTGCGAATCGAACGCGTCGTCGCGGCGGTCCTGCATCTGGTCGAGCATCTCGCGCTGGAGGACGAGCGGGCCCGCCGTGACGCAGGGGAAGAAGGCGCCGAACAGGGCGTAGCGGTCGAAGCCCGGCCGCACGACGCGACCGTTGTAGGCTTCGACGAGGTAGCCGATCTGGACGAACGTGAAGAACGAGATGCCGACGGGCAGCAACAGACGGATGTGGTCCAGCCCAGCGCCCGACATGGCGTTCAGGATGTCGATGAGGAAGTTCGAATACTTGAAGTAGCCGAGCGCCACGAGGTTGCCCGCGATGCCGCCGAGCAGCAGCAGGCGCGCCGTCTTCGGCGACGCCGAAGCGGCGATGATCCGGTTGCCGATGGAGTAGTTGAAGACCAGCGAAGCGACCAGCAGCCCGACGAGCGCGATGCTCCACTGGGCGTAGAAGACCAGCGACGCAACGACCAGGAAGCGGAACGCGCCCGTCCAGCCCGCGAGGCGATGCGACGCGACGAAACCCGCATAAGTCAGCGGCAGGAAGATCAGGATGAACTCGAACGAGTGGAAGACCATGACCAGCTCTTTCTCGATTCTACTGTTGCCGGACGGGCGCGTCGCCCGGCCAAACGAGACGGCTCTCGACAGCAGCAGGGGCCCTGCGCTTCTGCGTGAGGGTGCGGGCCGGCGGCGTCGGCTTCCGGATCGGCGGCGTTGACCGGCACGCCTTCGCCGCTACCGGCCGCGG
>JBGSJD010000328.1:0-6616 GCA_041742195.1 Hyphomicrobiaceae bacterium | reverse complement strand
GCTGGCGCGGACGGGACGGCGGTCATCACGGGCAGGCTTTGGCTCGCGTCAGGCACGAATGGCGCAGGCTCCTCCCGCGGCACCACCACGACGTCCTGTTCCGCGCGAGGTGTCTGAACCTGGGGTTGGCTCTCGGAGGGCTGAGGCCTATCGCGCGCGACGGAAGGCGCGACGATCGCAGCTGCAGGCACCGCGGAAGCCGCATCGACAGCCAGCATGACGAGGAGTGCCGGATACGCCGCAGCATCGGGCCGTGTCTCGCCGCCACGGGCGAGTGGCGGATCGATCGGCAAATCGGCCGGCTTCATCGCGGCCGGAGTGGTCACAGGGAGAGGCGTGGTCACCGGAGGAGGCGGCGCCACCTGCTGTCGTGGTCTGACAGCCGTCGCGACCGGAGCGGGCTGATCTTCGGCCGGCTTCTGCGTCGAAACGGCCTGCCTGTAGGCCTCGATATCCCGCCAGCCCCCCGAGAGCGGGAACGGCGGCGGCTCGGGCGGCATGTCACCGGTCAGGATGCCCCGCACCAGGATGGCAATCGCAGGCGTCCCGACCTTGATCGTCACGAAGCCGGCAAGTGCGATGAGCCCCATGGTGAGCGGCATGAGCAGCCGGCGTCCTTTGGGACGCCCCGGCCGCATCGGCTGCTGGATCTGGTGGCGAGGATCGGAAAGGGTCCGCATCGGGCTACCGGTTCGAGGCACGCACGACGGACATCACGCCACTTGAGCGAGGCTGGAAGACGCAGCTTCAGCCTCAGATTACAAGATTCTGCGTCAATGCTCCAGGAGTTCCGGCGCCGCGCGGCCGGCGTCGCGGCCACCGATGACGGATCGTCAGGCGGCGTGCCGGGGAAACAGGCAGGACATTGGTATTGCCTCGATCGTGTAGAATTTCTAGTCTGCGTGATGACAAACAAGACCGGGCATCAGCCCGGCAGTCCGTCACATCGATCGGAGGCTGCATGGAGACCGCCTTGCGAGCTCCGGGGACCGAGCCTCGAGCATCGAGGCAGGGAACCGCGGTTGAGCTCGTGGACGTGCACAAGTGGTACGGCGAATTCCACGTTCTCAAGAACATCAACTTGAGCGTCGCCGAGGGCGAAAAGATCGTCATATGCGGGCCCTCGGGGTCCGGCAAGTCGACGCTCATCCGTTGCATCAATCGCCTGGAGGAGCACCAGAAGGGCCGCATCGTCGTCCAGGGAACGGAGCTGACGAGCGATCTCCGGAACATCGACAAGATCCGCGCCGACGTGGGAATGGTGTTTCAATCGTTCAACCTGTTCCCCCATCTGACCGTTCTCGACAATCTCTGCCTGGCACCCACCTGGGTGAAGAAGATGCCTCGGGCAGAGGCCGAGAAAACCGCGATGCATTATCTGACGCGCGTCAGGATCCCCGAGCAGGCGCTGAAATATCCGGGACAGCTGTCCGGCGGACAGCAGCAGCGCGTCGCCATCGCACGCTCTCTGTGCATGAACCCCCGCATCATGCTGTTCGACGAGCCGACGTCCGCGCTCGATCCCGAAATGATCAAGGAAGTGCTCGACGTGATGATCGAGCTGGCCCAGTCGGGCATGACGATGCTGTGCGTCACGCACGAGATGGGATTTGCGCGCTCGGTCGCCGACCGCGTCATCTTCATGGACCGCGGCGAGATCGTCGAGCAAGGGCCGCCGTCGACCTTCTTCAATGATCCGCGCGAGGAACGCACCCGGATGTTCCTGTCACAGATCCTCAATCACTAGGCCCGGAGCATCGTTCTGGGCACTGCCGGTCGGCATCGTGCGTTCCGGCATATCGCTGTACTGCAACAGGGAGAGCAGTGAGTATGAAGAAACTGATCGGACTTGGATTGGCCGGCGCCGTCGCGCTCGCAGGACTTGCGACGGGCGCATCCGCCCAGCAGAAGATGCTCGACACGGTCAAGGCGCGCGGCACGCTCAATTGCGGCGTCACGCCGGGCACGCCGGGCTTTGCATTCCCGGATGACAAGGGCAACTGGTCCGGCCTCGACGTCGACTACTGCCGCGCCGTGGCCGCCGCCATCTTTGGCGACCCCAAAAAGGTGTCCTTCAAGCCTCTGACGGCCAAGGAGCGGTTCACGGCGCTCCAGTCGGGTGAGATCGACGTCCTGTCGCGCGTGACCACGTGGACCATGAGCCGCGACACGCAGATGGGTCTCGCGTTCATCGGGGTCATGTACTACGACGGCCAGGGCCTGATGGTGCCGAAAAAGCTCGGCGTCAAGTCCGCGAAGGAACTGAATGGCGCCTCGGTCTGCGTTGCGACCGGCACCACGACCGAACTCAACCTCGCCGACTACTTCCGCTCCAACAACATGACCTACAAGCCGGTCGTGTTCGAGAAAGCGGACGAGGTCAACGCCGCCTATGACGCGGGCCGCTGCGACGTCTACACGACCGACCAGTCCGGCCTCTACGCGCAGCGGCTGCGGCTGAAGGCGCCGGCCGAACACGTCGTGCTTCCGGAAGTGATCTCCAAGGAGCCGCTCGGTCCGGTCGTGCGGCAGGGCGACTTCCAGTGGTTCTCGCTCGCGAAGTGGGTCTATTTCGCCCTTCTGAACGCCGAGGAACTGGGCGTCAGCCAGAAGAATCTCGACGAGATGCTGAAGTCGACCAACCCCGAGATCAAGCGCCTCCTCGGTACCGATGGCGAGTTCGGCAAGAGCATCGGCCTGGAGAATGATTGGGTCGTCAAGATCATCAAGGGCGTCGGCAACTATGCCGAGATCTACGACCGCAACGTCGGTCCGGATACGCCGCTGAAGATCGCGCGCGGCATCAACAATCTCTGGAACAAGGGCGGCCTCCAGTACGGTCCTCCGATCCGCTGATTGGCATGACGGCACACCGGCCGGACCTGATGGCCGGTGTGCCGCTCACGACGACGGAGATGAGCGCGCATGGCCCTCGCAGATGAGACACCGGCGCCAGGCGCGCCGCGCAGCACGGCGCTCGATTGGCTCTATCGACGCGAAGGCCGCCAGATCATCGGGCAGGTCCTGATCGTCATCATCCTCGGCGCCCTGCTCTGGATGGCCGTCAGCAATACGGTTCACAATCTCCAGAAGCAGAACATCGCTTCGGGGTTCGGGTTCTGGGACAATACCGCCGGCTTCGACATCTCCCAGACCATCATCAACTACAATGCGACGTCGACCTACGGCCAGGCGTTCTGGGTCGGCCTCCTGAATACGCTGCTGGTCTCCGTGATCGGTATCGTGCTGGCGACGATCGTCGGCTTCTCGGTCGGGATCGCGCGGCTCTCGAACAACTGGCTCGTGGCGCGGCTGGCGACGGTCTACATCGAAGTCGCCCGCAATGTTCCTCTGCTGTTGCAACTGTTCGTCTGGTACTTCGCGGTCCTGAAGAACCTGCCCGGCCCTCGCGACAGCATCCAATTGCCCGGCGGCTCGGTGTTGAACGTGCGCGGCCTGTCCTTCCCGGCGCCGGTTCCCCAGTCGGGCGCGGGCTTCGTTCTGGTCGCCGCGATCGTCGGTCTTGTCGTGACAATCGCACTGAACGTCTGGGCCTCGCGGCGTCAGCGCGCGACCGGCCAGCCGTTCAACAGGCTTTGGCCCTCGCTCGGCATACTGTTCGGCTTTCCGATCCTCGCCGCCGCGCTGATGGGTTTCCCCTTCACCTTCGACTATCCGGTCCTGCGCGGCTTCAACTTCCAGGGCGGCATCGTGGTGCTGCCGGAGTTCATCGCCCTGTTGCTCGGACTGGTCTTCTACACGGGCGCTTTCATCGCCGAGATCGTCCGCGCGGGCATCCAGGGCGTGAGCCGCGGCCAGAAGGAGGCGGCGCGCGCCCTCGGGCTCACCAGCGGCCAGATGCTCAAGCTGGTCGTGATCCCGCAGGCCATGCGCATCATCATCCCGCCGCTCACCTCGAACTACCTCAATCTGACCAAGAACTCCTCGCTCGGCGTCGCCATCGCCTATCCTGATCTCGTCAGCGTTTTCACCGGGACGGTGCTCAATCAGACGGGGCAGGCGATCGAGGTCATCTTCGTCACCATGCTGGTCTACCTCACGCTGTCGTTGTCGACGTCGGCCTTCATGAACTGGTTCAATGCGCGCATGAAGCTGGTGGAGAGATAGTCTATGACCGGCTCATCGAAGGCGGCGGGAACCTTTGTCGCGGCGGCTGATCTGGCCCCGCCACGATCCGAGGTCGGCATCATCGGCTGGCTCTCGAAAAACCTCTTTTCGTCCTGGTCGAATTCGCTGATCACGCTGGTGTCCCTGTGGGTCACGTGGCGCGTCGTGATGGCCGTCCTCGATTGGGCGGTCTTCTCGGCGGTTTGGACCGGCAACGACGGGAGCGTGTGCCAGAGCGCCAGTGTCGGCGCTTGCTGGCCGTTCGTGACGGCGAAGTTCGGCCAGTTCATGTACGGACGCTATCCCGACAGCGAGCGCTGGCGCGTTATGCTGACCTACGGGCTGACCGCCATGACGCTCGCCGCGCTCATGATCCCGGCGATCCCTTGGAAGAAGTGGTTCGGATTGTTCGCCATTCTCGGCTTGCCCTTCATCTCGTGGGCGCTGCTCTACGGTGGCGTGTTCGGGCTCTCGGTCGTCAAGACCGAGTTCTGGGGCGGGCTTCTGGTGACGCTGGTCGTCGCCACGGTGGGCATCGCCGGCTCGTTTCCGATCGGCATCATCCTCGCCCTCGGCCGTCGTTCCGAGATGCCGGTCGCACGCTGGGTGTCGATCTTCTTCATCGAGGTGGTACGCGCCGTCCCGCTGATCACGATCCTGTTCATGTCCTCGGTGATGTTGCCGCTGTTCCTTCCGGACGGGGTTTCGTTCGACAAGCTTCTGAGGGCCCTGATCGGTGTCATGCTCTTCTCGGGCGCCTACATGGCCGAGACGATCCGGGGTGGCTTGCAGGCGATCCCGCGCGGCCAGTACGAGGCCGCCGACAGCCTTGGCCTGTCGTTCGCACAGAAGATGGGCTTCATCGTTCTGCCGCAGGCGCTGAAACTGGTGATCCCGGGCATCGTCAACAGCTTCGTCGGTCTCGCGAAGGATACGAGCCTCGTCCTGATCATCGGCATCTTCGACTTGCTCGGCGTGGTCCAGGCTGGCCTCACCGACGCCAAGTGGTTCGCCCCCGGCACGGCGATGACCGGCTACGTGTTCGCAGCCTTTGTCTTCTGGGTGATCTGTTTCTCGATCTCGCGCTACTCGGCCTGGCTCGAGAAGCGGCTCTCCGTCGGCGATCGGCGCTAGTGTCCCGGCGCCGCGGCCCGCCGGATTGCGTGCGCCGACAGGGTTTGCGCCGCCGCGCCTCGCGTCCTAGTCTTGCCCCGGATCAACCGGACGAAGAGAGCGCGAGACATGGCGACCAACCTCCAGGTGCAATTGGCCAAGCGCCCGCCGCCGGGCATGATCACGCACGACTGCTTTGCGGTCCGCGAGGTCCCGCTCGCCGAGCCGGGCGAAGGTGAAGTGCGCGTGAAGATCGCCTACGTCTCGCTCGATCCCGCGATGCGCGGCTGGGTCAACGATACGCGCTCCTACGTTCCCCCGGTCGGCATCGGCGAAGTCATGCGCGCCTACTCCGTCGGTCGCGTCGAGGCGTCCCGCCATCCCGACTTCAAGGTCGGCGATGCCGTCCAGGGACTGCTCGGAGCCCAGCAGTACGCGGTGACGAAGGGGAGCCCCCGGCTGGTGAAGGTCGACGAGACGAAGGCGCCACTCGAGCGCTGGGTCGGTGGCCTCGGCATGCCAGGCTGGACGGCCTATTTCGGACTTCTCGAAGTGGGCCAGCCCCAGCCGGGCGAGACCGTCGTCGTCTCGGCCGCGTCCGGCGCCGTCGGCTCGATCGTCGGCCAGATCGCCAGGATCAAGGGCTGCCGCGCCGTTGGTATCGCGGGCGGCCCCGAAAAGTGCGCCTTCGTCACCGACACTCTCGGCTTCGACGCCTGCGTCGATTACAAGGCGCCCGATCTGGAGGGCGCCCTGAAGCGCGCCTGCCCGGACGGCATCGACGTCAACTTCGAGAACGTCGGCGGCGACATCCTCGACACCGTGCTGCCGCAGATGAACGTCTTCGGCCGGATCGCCATCTGCGGCCTGATCTCCGCCTATAACGCCACGAGCCCCCCGCCCGGCCCGCGCAACTTCCGCGCCATCCTGACCCAGCGTTTGCGGATGCGCGGTCTTATCGTCACGGACTGGTCGAGCCGTGTGCCGGAGGCGATCCGCGATCTCGGCGCGTGGCACGCCGAAGGCCGCCTCAAGATCCGCGAGGACGTGCGCAAGGGCGGGCTCCCCGCGTTCGTCGACACGCTGAACCTGCTCTACACCGGCGGCAACAACGGCAAGCTGATCCTCGAGGTGTGATGTCTCTGCTTCGCGATGGCGTCACCCTCTATTTCGTGCGGCACGGCGAGACGGACTGGAACGCGGTCGGCCGCTTCCAGGGCCAGACCGACATCCCGCTGAACGAGAAGGGCCGGCGCCAGGCTGCTGGCAACGGCGCGACGCTGGGCCGCCTTCTGGGCCAGCAGGCCCACACCATCGATTACGTGGCGAGCCCGTTGCAGCGCGCCAGCGAAACGATGCGCCTCGCGCGCGGCGC